>CAYNJG010000011.1:0-65218 GCA_964397295.1 uncultured Pirellulaceae bacterium | reverse complement strand
GATCCAAACGAAAGATGCTAAGATACAGCCGCCGCAAAGCGGCTCACTTGAACCAAGGGTTGGAGTCGAGTTCACCGACATTGGCTATGCCAACTTTGCAAGTGGATCGTATCTCGGCCAACCCTACGTGACATCCAACAAGAAATGGTACCAATACAACCAAGCGATGAGGCCAAACGGACACTATTATCATCTAGTAAATGCTAGAAGTCCCAAATATGTCTCCATCTTCTCCATCTTCTTGATCGTCGGTCACTTGGTCAAAATACTTCTCTTCCGCCTCTTCGTCGATTCCCGATGCGTATTCCAGTGTGACCCTAACCTCGCCCTTTCTCTTTAAGTCTTTGAGGTAGTCAACGACGCTGTCGTGCTCGACGATGTGCCGCTTGTCCAGGAAGCATGTAATCTCTAACGCTTTGGAATTCTTTATCAGGGTTAACGTGTCTTCTACCGACATCTTTTCTTCGCCAACGTAGAAGCCTTCGCTACGCTCAAATACTGAGAGAACGGACGCATCCCCAACATCCGAGCCACCACAACCAAAGCAAACCAACAAACACACAAGGTACGTCAATCTCTTCATCGTTTACTCCGTTAGTGACAGAATTGGCTTGCAACCGAACCAAATTATAACGACACTTCAACAATGCCAACGGTTACGGCTGCTTCTTCGTTCGAGCTGCAACCAATGTCTTCAGGCACAGATCGTTGATCCAACCGCTCGGCTCGCAAGCCTCCATCACGACCAGATTCTCGAACACACTCGTGAGGTACTGCCGAGTTGTTGCCACATTCAAAAACTCGTGTTTTTGCTGTCGGTATCAAAGAAGCAGCACATCGAGTTGTATTCTCCGAGATCAATTGAGAGAATATTCATTGGCTACTCCGTTGGTTTGGTGGGTGGAACTTGAAGCATGAAGGCAACCTTCATGCACATCGTTTAAAGCAGCAATTTAAACTGACTCTGCCCAACCACGGACTTACATGGATTCTTTATGCCACAGGAACCAAGGCTCGACGATACGCAGATGCAGAATACTCCACCAATCACCGGTGTATCGGAGGTCGTGCTCAGCGTCGCGGACTTGCCGAAAGTGCGGGACTTCTACATGCACTTTTTGGGGTTTCCACTCCATAGTGAATCGTCGATGGAGACTTCGGTCGCAGATCCAGACGGCGAGCCAACGATCAGCTTTTTAACGATCTGCGAGACTGACACGCCTCTTGGTCGCGGAGGGCATCCTCAGCTCCTTGCACTCATCGACTATCGGCGTCACGTTTACGCAAGAGAACGTTTTGTTGGTCACGACGCAGCTCAATCAACATTGAATCACTTGGCCTTTGAGATTCCACCAGCGAGCTTCGACGATCATGCAAAACGACTCAGCGAGCTGGGCATTGATCTGTCGTTTTCAGATTTTCCGGCGATGAATGCACGAGCCATGTTCTTCAAAGACCCGGAAGGCAACGTATTGGAGCTGATCTGTCATGGTTCGATTCCGTAATGTTATTAGAAATGTCGGCACGCCGCCGAATCCTGCGCCATGTCAAATAACTCGTCGTTTATCGCAACGAATGTCAGGCAGCTTGAAGCTGGCTTTTCCGCCTGCTCCAAATCGCTCAACAAAGCTCCGGCTGGCAAATCACTTGCTCAACGTCAGACAAATCGAACGATAGAATCAAGCACCCACGTCAAAGAATGAAACTACCTCGCTTTGGACCGCTTTGGAATGTCTGCTTGTACAACCGCACGGCTATGGCATTCTTTTTCGCGGCTCTACTCGCAACGCTCTACTGCCTTTTGACTGGCAGCTTACAAACAGCTTGCGTGCTTGTCGTGTCGGCATTTCTATTCGGATGCAACTGGCAGACTTCTCACCACATCACGAAGACGTATAGAAAATGGCTGACTCGGCATGAATAACTCTCGGGATCACTGCCCAGTGCTCTGATACCGCTGGCCTGCCGAAACTCTCAATTTGCTTGGGCACTCAGCCTTAGTGGCTAGAGGCTAGCCAGTGACACCGCTGAAGACATGACGTCTTGACGGTATTGCGCGAGTTGCCATAATCGCCCGAGAGTATTTGGATTCAATTCAGGGAGTGCATTGCATTACTCAACAACGGATTCAAATCGTTCTTATTTGCGTTTTTCTTTGGCCACAATTCTAGCAAAACGCAAATGCATAAACCGGAATCAAGACGTTGGTGGCGATTTCGGAAGTGGCTCGCGTTCTATGTGGGCATGTGCATCATGATCATTGTGATGCAAGCGGTTGTGAAGATTCCGGTGAATTGGACTACACCCGATTCACATTGGTTTACTGGTAAGGTGACATTGGCGAAATTTGTAATTCTCAGGTTGGCATTTTTGATAGTGTTTCCAATCACTCTTGCCGCACTATGCTCGTTCTCAACTCGGCAACCACCAAAACTCTTTCCACTGCGGAGTGATGACGGCTAGGAACCAGCTTCGGTTGCATTGGTGTCACGAATCCACGAAAACGTTGGTAGTCTCGATTCACCGCAGGCGATGTCTCGTACCGAACGCCAGCGGAATGGAGCGGCACACGCAGCATCAGAATCGCAGCACGCGGAGTTGCACATGAACGATGTCCGCTCAAGTCTCAATCCATTGCACAGTCTGAGCTTCGCTCTGTTGAAACCGATGACTACCAAGGTGTCTTAGGCGTCATGCAATCCCAACGACAAATCAACTTCACAGCTATGCTACCGCAATTGCCCTTTGGTCCTGTTGTCTGCCTAAACCTCGCGGTGCTCACTGTGATTGTCGCCTTTATTTTTGCCGTGCGGGGAACGGTTTTAGACTTCGTCTGCTTATTTATTGGCTGCGTGGAACGGAATGGCAGCTTGGGTTCGGCTTGCGTCGGGAGAGCTCCCCGATTTCAAGCGATTCCCGCGCTCAAATCTACTTACGGTTGCATATGTCGTGTTTGCGCTTGTCTCAACCTGGGTGGCTCTAAACGGCCTTGTGATGGGCAACCTTCCGCTTACAGGCGTTCTGTTTGTGTATGCGGTTTGTGGCGTGCCAGAAATCCTCGCACGAAATGCGAAAGCGACCGTGGATTGCGCCGAAAAATGCCAGAAGACGGATGAGACCTGGGCGTAATCTTTCAAGTTAACCGCGCCGGTCAACTTGGTCGTAACACACGCCGGGACGACTTTGAAGCCAAACCGCCCCCTTACACAACAACACCTTAAGCCAATACCCCTTCCCCGATTCGAACGAGGGTCTCCGGACCGAAAGTCCGACGTCCTGGGCCGCTAGACGAAAGGGGCTTGTTCTGTCTCCAGTGTACTTGCTCGAATCGATGTTCGATACCGAGCCTCAATTGCAGTTGCGTAGAGCGGCGTGAGTTCCCTCGGGAAAGCGAGAGACTACTGCAATAGCTGGTGATAAATCGCGGCGATGCGATCCATCCGGTGGCGAAAAGAATATTTCGCTTCGATTAGTTGTCGAGCCGATTCTGACAGCGCCGTTCGCAACGTGCGATCACGATAGATTCGCTCGATGGACGAAACCATGCATTCCGTATCGCCAATGTCGCAAAGAAGTGCGTTGTCCCCGTGCGTCAGCATTTTGGGAATGCCCGCAACTCTTGTTGAGAGTATGGGCAGCCTCATGGCGGCCGCTTCTAAAATGACGTTGGGCAATCCCTCGCGTTGGCTGCTGAGTGCGTACATGTCGATCGCCTCGTAGAATTCGCGAGTGTCTTCGACGAACCCAAGCAGACGAACGCGATTCGGTAAGTTCTTGTCTTCAACCAACTTGTTCAACTGGTCAAGACGTGGTCCGTCTCCCGCAATCCAAAGCTCAACGTCCAGGCCTCGCTCGATCAACGTGCCGGTTACCTCTATCAGTTGATCAAACGATTTTTCAGGCATCAACCGGCCCATCGCGCCAATGATGAATCGATCTGTGGGAATTTCGAGTGTTTTACGGAGTTTTGCTCTATCAGGTGAAACCGTTCGTTTGCACAAGTCGACATCAATTGCGTTTGGAATGTAATCAAGTCGGTCGGACCGCACACCTAGCGAATTGCACGCGCCAAATAGATCGTCAGATACGCAAATAACTCGATCGTAGCGAGGAAGACATGCTCGATCGACGCGGTAATACATCGGCGTCTTGCTGGTATGCACCACCCAACCATGAACCGTTGTGACGAGCTTCATTTTGCGGTGTAGTGGCTTCAACATGAGTCCGAACAAGTTCGACTTGTAGTCGTGCCCATGCCAGACCATTACTTGCTCTTTGCGACAGAGCCGCCAAAGCGCTATCAACGAACGCGGATCCAGCGGGCCGCGTTCGGGAATTGCAACGAGCGGGCTCTGAAGTTGACTTGCCCGCTTTCGAATGCTGTCGAATCCGTCGTCGCCAGAGGGATGGATATAAGCGGCGACCGATCGAAAGCCAGATTCTCGCAGGAAGGCTGCCGACGAGAGAATCGTTTTCTCCGGACCACCACCGGTACCGCTAACAACTCGCGCGTGCAGTACGCACGCTTCAGACGACTGATTGGCTGTTGACGACATCGCCTAGTGAGCCGCTGCTTGATTCGAACAGACTTGGCGAATGAAGTCCGACAGAGCATCCGCTTTCGTTGCCCAGCTTTCAGTCGATAAAAGATCGTCACGACATCGCAACTGTTCTTGCGAAGCGCCAGTTTCGGCGACCTGCCAACAACGCTCGACGAATTGTTCGGCATCGCCCACTAAATCACAGGTACTTGCGAGCCCTTCGTTCGACGGCAACTTTCGTGCAACGACAGGCTTGCCAGTCGCCAAGTATTCTTTGAATTTCAAAGGTTGCATTTGCTGGGTTACTGAAAGATCTGCGTACGGCATGACTAATACGTCAGCTTGGTTAGCAAAAGCTGGAAGACTAGCGTACGGCATGCTTCCGATCACATGCACTCCAGGCAAACCAAAAACCGCTGTGTCAGGATTCTGCTGCGGACCCAACAGTACTAAACTCCCTTTACTTCTTTCAGAAAAAGAATCGCAAAGACGCTGGCAGAACTCCGTGTCCAGCCGCTGATCGAGCAAACCCCAAAACAAGAAAAGCGGTCGCGGAAGGTCCTGCAGTTCCGCAGCTAGTTCCACTTGCACTGTATCTCTCCAGTGAGCGGGATCAATACCGTGTGTTAGTACCGCCGGTTTTCGGTTTGGCTGCAGTGTTTGCAGTCGTGCGGCGAGTGCCGTCGAAGCAGCAACGACGCCTTCGATGCGTTGCAGTTGCAGTTCCTCCAACTGCTGCATCACGCTTACATCCAAACCTGGCCACTGGGAAAAGTCATCCACGCAATAGTAGATCCAATAGTCAACGTCCAACGTTGGGTAACTGTTGCCCGACGAGCGTATGAGATCGGCGGTGATTGGAATCGTGGTGATTGCAATGCGTTGTTCATCCCGCTTTCGTTGGCCCAACGATTGGTTCACGCAATTGGATATCCACCGAGCGTTAAGCTTTCGCTGCCACGCGGATCGGAATCCGGGATACATCCGAGGATTTAGTATTCGAAGTCCATCTGCGGTAGAGGCATCGTGCGACGATGATGGTGTTGGCGCAAGCCAACCTTGAACTTTCGCGAATACCTTAGCGATATCCTCTCGAGAAAGTGATGGCATCCGCGTGCCAATTGTGTTGACCCACGACACATCATCAAAGCGGTGCATCAAGTGCGAAACGAGATGCTGACAGCTTGAGGGATGTCTGCCCCAATCATCCGAGAAAACGATGAGCCGTTTGTTCGGTTTAGCTGACGACAAGATCTGACTTGCCCAGACTCGATTGGCCCAAAATCGACTCGTCGGTTGGCAATTCGAGTCCTTCGTCAGCACGAAGCCGATCAGTATACGATTCGATGTTGCTGCAAACACAGCCCAAAATCACCAACACATAACACGACTCGAAAAGAAGGCCACTGCTGAACATACTTGCAGCAAGGTAGCCCGGTATCCCAGCGATCACGGCAAGTCGCAACGCCCCCAGCTCGTCATCTTCAGCGTCGTAGGTTCGAAACGCATGCAGCAATGGCAACGCAAAGATCGTGAAGTAAGCTACGAATCCGAACACACCGGCGCCGGTCGACACATCGAAGAACAGGTTGTGCAACGCTTTATCTTCTTGCTCCAACCCACCTTCGTAGTACGCGGGAACTAAAACGCGAGCCGCGTTAGGACCGACACCCAACAGCGGGTGGTCCATCGTGATTTGCCATCCAGCTTTCCAGAGGTAGAACCGTGACTGCGCAGAGCTATCTTGCTGCTCGCCCTGTGCAAAACTGGAATTAAATTCTTTTACGACCGAGGGGCCCGCAAGCAGTCCGGCAAGCAAAACAGCCGTAAAAACTAGTTGGGCGTTTCCGTTCTTCCGTGGCATATACCAAACGAGGATTCCGAACATTGCCACGGCAGCCAACATACAGCCTCGCGATTCCATCAACATGATTTGGTGGATTTGAAGCATCCCGATCCCAAAAAGAACGCCACGGACGATCAACCTCTTCTCGAAAAACGCCAAGGCAAACGATCCTGCCATGATTGGCAGCGTGATAATCGAATAGCCGTTGTTGTCAGCGCCCGTTGAACCCCAGGGCCGATGCGCGTACCGCGAAAACCCGGTTTGAAAGTATTCGAGGTTGATTTGCAACGCGTTGTAGCCCTGCGCAACAACAGCGACGACCAGCAAGTACTTCAGGCTCTTCGGACTATCGAGCAAGAAAATAGCTGCCGTTAACATCAGCATCTGCTTCCAAAACACAGACATGAAGAACGAGCTATTTTCTGGAGAAAACGATTGGGTGGAACTAAGCCAACACAAAACGAAGAAAGCAACGACGCCAGAAACCACCCACTTCGATGACTTGCTTTGATATTGAATCCGGAATCCCGCGAAGCCGAACCCAATCAACAGTGCGACGAAGATGGACTTCTGCAGAGGTACGTCGTGCGGCATCGCCCAACGCCAATTCCATTCAGGATCTAGTAAAAGGAAGCCGTAGAATCCAATGACTCCAGCAGGTGGATACCGAATTGCCAACAGGCAAACGGCAAACAGGCAACTGAAAACAAGAATCGTACCTAGCATCGTGGCTTATTTAATCATCCAAAGGACGAAAGCAATCACTAACGTTGCGACACTTGCCGCGATGGCCAATTGTTTAACGCGAAGAATCGCTCGTTGCTTTTGCGTTGTGAACCGTGACTTCGGCGGAAAGTCAGTTTTCAGACCTTCCGGTAACCGAGGCAACGTGTCGCCGTGGGTTTGGAACCAAGTTCGAGAATATCCGTTCGTTAGCAGCAAGACGACTGGGCGACAAAGGCTACGACGTGGACTCTGGAGAAGTTGCTGACAGGCCGTGTCGAAAAAGAAGCGAGCCTTTTGCAAATAGGTCCGCCGGCGATCGGAGTCAGCAAACTTCGCCGCCCACTGCAACGACTCGCATTTTCGCATTTCCTGTCCCGACCATGTTTCATTCGGAAACTCAAGGATCTCTGGTTTTTCCAGATAGGGATACTCGTGTTCGACCATCCAATCTGCGATGTTCAACAAGACTCGTCGACCGTAGGTGTACATCTCGTCGACTTCTTGTAATTCCAATTTTGCATCGAGGTATCGCCCGAGCGCCTGTAAAAACATTGTGTAAAACCAACGATTTTCAACATCCAACAGATTAAGTTCTTCTACTGGGTGATCCGGATGCACAACGCGACGAATCGTATGCTCCGCCTGATCGAGAAACTCTCGCGATCTAGTTAATTGAAACGCCGTAACGAGTGTTTCGACCGAATTCGCGGGGCCTCGCCCTGGACCATGGTAAAAGTCGGTGCCGCTGGCAGTCGTTAAGCCAGTTTCGCCGTCGGCCAACCATCTGTACTTGGTCGCGGAACCGTCTTCGGATGCAATCATCCAGCGGCCCATGTTCATCACCGCCTCGCGTGCAGATTCGTCGCCCGTCATGCAATAGTGCAGCAGCAAACCACGCGAATACGCTTGCCCCGATGACGGACCGCCACCGCAAGTTCCCTCCGGATACGACCGATGGGTCGAAGTGCCTGCATCAACGTAGTGCACCGTGTGCCAAAACTGACCATGGTTGTATGCCAACAAATCCCGATCAGTGTGGTACAAATCCATGTCGATTACATGCCGTGCGAGGTCTCGCATCAAATCTAAAAAGCCCTGGTCTCCACCACGCAACCATTGGATGCCAAGCCCCAAAACTAAATCGTATTGATTGTTGTAATGCGAAATTAGCGGGTCGTCCGCGGGACTGTTCACGGCCTCATGGTCGCCAAATACGTCGCCGAAATCTCGCCAACCGTAGACATCGATACTTTCTCGTTTGTCGAAGAATGTGTCGCCACCGACCAGTGCTTGATTGATCAGATCAGAATACTCCTTCGGATCATCTTTTTGTGGAGAGAGATGAGCAAGTACACCTGTTTCGCAAACGACTTGCGGATCAAGTAGAACGCTGGGTAACGAACGTACTTGTTCCAGCGCGTCCTGTACTTCGTCACGCTTGCCCGTTGCGAGCCAAAACTCGTGCGTTTTTTGCTCGCCGGGTTGAAGTTCTTGCGGCTTACCAAACCCAACCGGAAATAGCTCGAACTGGATCGTTCCGCTTGAGGCACGGAGAGCCTTCGGGAAGTTTTGCCAAAACTTGTCGCAATAAAAACCAATGCCGTTTTCAGAACCAACGACCACCGCGGGTGTGCTGCGCAAGCCATCGGCCGCCAGTTCGTCGTGTTCGAAGATGTAGCCTTTTGCTGGTGCGTAGACTTTTCCGTCTTTGTCTCGGTGGATCTTGCTTTTGTAGTTGTCCCCGCCGCTTCCAAGCTGTTCAATTCGCAGAGCATTATCAAAAGTCTTCCAGTGGCCCTCCTCATCGACCTTAGCCGCCCCACCCTGCCCGATCTCGGCGGTTTTGTGCTTTGCAGAAACCAACGCCGATTGAATGTGGATCGAGTTCGCATCGCCCAGTTCCCAGATCCCGCCAGGGTGAGCAGCGGCACTGGGATTGCGGATCGTATACATCCATTGTTGTAACGACGTTTTCGCGAACGTATGCACATGCAAAAACCACTCGAGCACTTCCTTACCGTCAGCGTCGACGCAGCAACCAGTTAATCTCGTGGACTTCCGCACTTTTCCGCCGTCGATCACTTGCTTTTCGGTCACCTTCGACGAAAGCGTACGACCATCATCCAAGCAAACCGGCAATGTGGCCACAATGTCGGCGACTTCGAAGGAATCGTGATTCTGTTGGATGTTAGACGGCAATTCTTCCTGATTGGCCACTCCGTGGGCCAACTCGACCTCGTACGCTTCCACGTTCGGCTCGGCCAACCAATCGACGAGCGCCCACTGCACGGATTCGTCGGACCAGTTCATAAGCGGTCGGACTTGGCTTGCGATCTCTTGATCGGCGGCGCGGATGATCAGCTGCTGTTTTTGGGCGTCGAACTGTCCCTTTGCGAACGGAACGCCGCAACGAAGGGGAACTCGGCACTGAGGCGCCGCGCTCAGTCTGATGGTTTGCAAGTGAGTTGCGATCAATGGAGCCACGAAGAAAGATCTCGGTCGATGAGTTTTTCCAGTTCCAGAATGTCGTCTCGAAAGTACGCATGAACCGTCGAGTGATCAACTTCGATCGATCGTTTTCGTCGCCGAACAAGATCGGCAATATTGCGGATCGGTTTTTCCAGCGACGACTTTTTGGCGAATTCGATGATCGGGTTAAGACCAACTGCTTCCGCCATACGCTGGGCTCGGGGGAAGACCACTGAGTTTACTCGCTTCGTGAGTTGAGGCGTTTCCAACCTCGACACACCAAGGAACGTACTCAACTCTTGCAGTACACACTCTGGCTTTGACACAACGTCATCGAAGAGCATGATCTTGATTTGGTCTCGATCAAAGTACTGAAAAAAACGCTTGAGATGCTTCGCGTACAGTCCTAGATCGACCAGGTAGCGGCCAGGTTGGCACGCTTCTTCGAAACTGTTTTCAGTAAAACGATGCCCTAACAATTCGTAGCTAGAGATCGCTCGCGAAACCGGTTCTCGCAAGACGACGAACAATTTCGCCGAGGGGCAATCTTTGGCAATGCGTTGCGCTGAATCATGGTGGTCCAGGTAGTTGGGCGTAATCTCGCCAACCAACTGATTCTGTGCGGCGTCTGCGAAATGGTCCTCGTACCACTGCCATCCACGTTCATAGTTTTCGTCGAAGTAATGGACTTCCTTCACCGTTGGCACGTAAACGTCAGCGTGTCCATCAAGACAGTCGAATAACCACGTTGTTGCTCCGCGTTGTGCGCCAATGCCGATGAAATCGGGCCTGCATGGTTCCGCTTTGTACATTACTTGCTCACGACACTCGCGAACAAATTGGCGGACTGAGTCGCGACGACCTGCCAATCAAATCGATTGCAGATTCTCTGCCGTCCCATCTCACCCATCTTGGAGGCTCGCTCGCGATCCAGCAACAACTCTGCAACGAGTGCACCAACTGCTTCGGGCTCGCGGCAATCAACGACATGACCGGTCTTACCATCTTCCAGCGTCTCTGCCGTACCGCCAGATGCTCCGGCGATGACGGGCTTGCCACAGGACTGAGCTTCCAACAGAACCATTCCGAAGCCTTCCACGTCGGCTCCGATCTGACGGTTTGGTAAACAGAAAAGATCACACTGCTGGTAGCAATCCAGCAGTGCCGCATCCGATATCTCGCGATGAAATACAACGTGCTCTTGCAGTTGCAACTGCTTTGTCAGTGCAACCAATTCGTCGTGCTGCTCTCCGTCACCCACAACCGCGTAAAGCACTTTTGGAATTCGTTCGATGATTTTCGGCAGTGCTTTGATAAGCGTATCCTGTCCTTTCCGAGCTTGGAGCCGCCCGACCGTAAGCACGACGGGGCGATCGTTCCAACCTAATTCGTCACGCGTCTGCGTGGATCGCTGGGCAGGCTGAAAATAGTTCGTGTCTACTCCGGGATTAATTGTTCGGATTCGATCGGCAGCGATTCCCCATTCGTTCTCCAGCATCGATCGTGTGAAGTCAGAATTGGCGATCAACGCCTTCGCAGAACGAAGCGTCCAATTCGTGAGGGCAGTGAGTTCGCGGCTAGTTTTCGCCACCGACACATCTTCGCCGTGGACGTAGCACAGGTACGGAATTCCCGATGTCATCGAAACCAGTTTCGCCACGAGGCCTTCGAATAATGGCCGTGCTGCATGTATCTGATTGCAGTTGTTGGTTCGCGCCAGCTTGCGAATGGTTTTGACTCGCTGCCCGTATTGCGAAAGGCTTGCCAGACTCGTAACACCACGAAACGGCATATGCAAATCTAGTCGCATGATTTCCAAATCCCGATTCGCTTCGTCAAAGACATGTGCGTCAGCATGATTTCCCACTGCCATCAGACACTCGGCCGATTGGATGCGACGATACGATTCGAAAAACCAGCGACCGCTGCCCCCCGGTTCTGGCGGAAAGATCTCACTTAGCAAAAGGACTTTGGACATCGCTGCGAAGACTTGCCTAGTGCAAACTGTCGTACAACCCCATTATCCGTGTAACGTATGCCTTCCACGTGTATCGATCCTGAATTCGCTTGAATGCTTGCTCGGCGACTTTTTCGTATTGGTATGGATCCGCAATAAGTTTTTCAATGGTACTGCCGTAACCGAAAACGTCATCGGTGCGTAACAAAAACCCAGTCGACTCGTGGTCGATTACTTCCGGAATCCCGGCAGTGGGTGCAGCGAGAACAACTCGCTTGCTCGCTTGAGCTTCAACGATCGTGAACGGCAGACCTTCTTGCGAGGAAGGCAAAAGCGCGTAGTCGCATGCCTGCAACAAGACTTCCGGGTCATTTCGCTGCCCTAGAAAACGAATGTGCTCGTCCAGCCCAAGCTCTGAAGACAACTTCTTCAATGCGGCTTCGTAATCGCTACCATCTCTCTGTGTTCCAGCAAGCCAACACTCGACCGAAACACCTCGAGCAGCGAGCCAGCTTACGCAGCGAATCGCGGTCTCTTGTCCCTTGTGCGGCGCGAGGTTCGCCAACATCAACAACACGGGTTTTTCTGTCGGCATGCCAAGCCGTTGACGTGCTGCGTCGCGATCGCAATCACGAAATCGATTCGTATCGACCGAGTTGCAAACTGCTTCGATTCGAGTGGAACCGCCAGTGATATCTTTGACTTTTCGCTGCAAATATTCGGCGCAGGCAACGATCAGATCGGGAGGTCGCTTGTAACACCAAACGAAACGTTCTTCGGGGCCATCGATCTGCACATGAGAAACGATCTTTCGCTCGAAGCTCGATCCCAACGACCGCGAGAGCGCACCATACGTGATTGCGGAATGGACATGCACAATGCTTGGCTTCCGCCGCAGCAGTGCAAGTTTAAGATTCCAGTGAGCTCTGAGGACACGTACCACCGCCGCTTTTTTAATCGCGTCGCCATATCGGACGATTTCGACATCCAGTCCGTACTCGACGGCCTCATCGTACGCAGCACCAGCACTCGGTACCCAGACGGTCGTACTCCGTCCACGCGACTGCAAACCGGCGGCCAGATTCAACGCGCAAAGCTCACCTCCACCAAGAGATGCTGAGCCAAGAATGTGGACGATCGCGTTCTTAGTCAACTTTGGTCTGCTCGAGATCCGCCGACGCTTTTCGACGATTCTCGCCGCTCGATTCGGGATGCGGAACGAGAAACGAACCGATCGCCAAGTAATCAATGTTGCCGGCTAAGAAAGCAGAAACCGCATCCTCTGGAGTACAGACGATCGGCTCCTCATGCATGTTGAAGCTCGTGTTGATCAACACCGGCACACCCGTCATTTCAAAGTAGTGCGACAGAACACGATGAAAACTGGCGTTCGATTGCGAAGTCACCAGTTGCGGGCGAGCAGTTCCGTCCACGTGCACGGCCGCCGGACTACTCGACTTCATTTGTTCGGTGCAGTCAAACGTGATCGTCATGAACTCAGCCGTGTCGCGGCAACCGTCCATGCCTTCGAACAATTCCGTGGCCTTCTCTGCGAGGACGGCAGGAGCGAATGGCATGAACTCGGTCCGCCCCAATTGATCATTCAACCATTGATTTACGGCCGGGTCTTGTGTCGAGTAGAGGATCGATCGATTACCAAGCGCCCGAGGACCGTATTCCATACGACCGTTGAAGCGAGCAACGATTGCGTCATCCGCTAAGACTTCAGCGATCCGCTTTTCGATGTCGTCGGCATGTTCGTATTGAAGGTTCGCGTCGTCCAGCGTCGATCTGATCTGCTCGTCGGAGTAGTCAGGCCCAAGGTAAACGTTGTCGATGCGAGGTTGAAGTGAGGGTTGATGCCCTGTTGCCAACAGAGCCGCACCCGTCGCGCAACCTCCGTCGCCCATATTAGGATAGACGAAGACTTCGTCGACGTTCGACACTTCGCGAATCCGTTGGTTCAATTTTACGTTGGCGTGCACTCCGCCGGACATAACTACTTTGCGAAGCCCTGTTTTTTTCAGCCAATATGCAACACTCTCGCAGGCCACCGACTCCAACACGGATTGGTAAGCCGCAGCGATGTCTCGCTTCGCGAAGTGTTGGGACATTGCCCGACCGAGTAGCTGATTTTGCGATGACTGGATTTTGATGTCGCCCTCGTTGAGCTGAAATCGAGCAAGCAAAATCGGTGCAAGAAGCGATTCGTCACCATACGCGGCAAGGCCAACGATCTTGCCTTCATGACGACTTGGACGGAAACCGAGGGCGCTCGTTACTTGTTCATAGAAGATGCCGAGCGAATAGGGAAAACGGTATCGATGCAAAAGCTCGAGTTCACCTTGGTTCGCAACGTAAATGCCGCCCGCACACCCGGAGCCGTAACCGTCAAGCACCAACACCAATGCTTCTTCCAAACCTGAACAATAAAACGAGTTTGCTGCGTGCGTGTCGTGATGCTGGAAACGCACCAACTTTTCCGCCAAACCTAGCTCTCGCAAATTAGACTCCAGCTCATCAGACCAACGCTCGTGATCGGCGACCGCACGTTGAATCCAATTACGAAATGTGCGTTTATGGGCAAGTTGATCGGCCTGCACGTTGCCCGCAGCGAGCTCGTACGGCATTCTTTTCCACAACGGCTTACGCTCGACAAACTCCTGCGATTCATCCTCCAAACCTGGAATGGGAATCGTACGATCCAGTTGATAGGGGCGATCTATCG
Source organism: uncultured Pirellulaceae bacterium (assembly GCA_964397295.1). Lineage (GTDB taxonomy): Bacteria > Planctomycetota > Planctomycetia > Pirellulales > Pirellulaceae > CAYNJG01. The sequence continues at coordinate 50,951 of CAYNJG010000011.1, read as the reverse complement.
TTTCTTTGTATGTACGCGTGGCCACGTCGTCGCATGAATCTTGGAAAACGCGATCGGCATCAGCTGCCTCATGAATGAGCTTGGCTTCTTCCGGACCGCGGAAAAACGCATAGGCAACTTGATCGATGGACTCCATAGTCCAACCCGTACGTTCCAGTCCAAGCTTCAACGCTCGTGTCGGGAAACCGCTTTGCAACTTCTTTCGACTTAGTCGCTCTTCACCGCACGCGAACAGAACACGACCATTCTCAACGAAAGAAACGGTCGAGTCTTTATCAAGTGGGCTAATTCCCAGAACGCGCAAGATAGCTTGCCTCCAAGGATCGAGAAACTTCAGATACAGTCGCTGGAATGAAATCGTCCCATTGGTTCAGAAGATCCGTCACTTGTTTGAGCCGATCGTAAAGCTGCGCCAAGTTCGCCGAAGTGCGAGTGTACGGATTCATCCCCGGCACAAGCGAAGAGCTGTGCAACGTGAAGTTGATGCACGGTAGTGAGGCATCACGCAACTTGTTCAATAACACGCCTGAACTTTCACCCAATGGATGTTCCAAATTAAGCCACACGCGTTTTGCCAACAATCGTTCAGTGATCGCATTAAGCTTTAGTTGCCGTAGTGGGGAGCATTCCCCCAGTTCGAATAGTTTACGCCACAAATGCCAGGGACGACGCGTGAATCCTAACGTCAAAGGGATCTCCCAAAGTGGCGATTCATTGTCACCGTAAGTTTTTCGGACAGGCTCTAAATCACGTTCGCGAAAGTCCGGAGATCCGTCATCCACCCAGGTGGTAAAAGGCAAGATCGAGGCGTCGGCGATGATACCGTTGGCACGCAAATGTGATTGGATCCAAGAACTCGTCGAATAGCGACCGCCGCGAAAGCTTGTCGGATGCAGATCCAGTCGGCGAAAGGCTTCGAATACAGAATCGAGTTTTGCCAATGCCTGCTCCTGCGGCAAATTGTGCAAAAAACTCTCTCGCGTTGCTACCGTTTCGTTGGTAGCAAGCGGTGGCGTATTCCATGGATGGATGTGATACCCTATCTCCACCGACTCGTTTTTTGCCAGGTCGACGATCGTTTCGCTGGCCTTTTGATCTGCAAGTACCGAATGGTTCACGAAGTAAGTAACCTTCGCACCTTGCGATTCGCAAGCGGATTGGAATTCAGGCAACGCCGAGATGTTTTGCACGGAATTGCTGGTCGTCAGGAAATCGGACGACCAATCCCATTCTTCTTCTGTATCGACGGTGATTGTGTAGTAAGTCGTCACGCTATGCTGCCGACGCACCGACGAAGTTACGATGCACGAGCTTCAGAAGAAAAGTCGGCAGGTACGCCCCACAAAACGATCGGACATCTCTTCGACCGTAACTACACGCCTTGCGCAGCCACCGTTTTGCGACTTCGTATTGGCCAACTTGGAAATGCTGATACCCCGTCAAGTAGCATGCGTGCGCGAGCGTTGCGTGTGGCGCAGTGATGCATTGACCTAACTCCTTTCGGCCGTATCGTATCGCTTTTTCCAAAACGTAGACGCGGTCTTCTAACATACCAACCGTATCATGACTGGCGTTATCAGCGTGTCGACGATAGAGAACGCCGGGTTGTTCAACAAAGCCGATGGGATGCTTGTGCGTGATTCGCAGCCAGAGGTCATGATCCTGCGTCGTAGGTCGCGTGATATTGGAATCGAAACCGCCCAGTTCTGTTAGCAACGCGCGCCGAACGACGACCGAGGAAACACAAATCGCGTTGTGCGTAAAGAGCTGTCCGAAACAATCATCCTGGTACAGCGACTGATTGGCTTTGACGAAATCGGTTCGTTCGTCTGTCTCCGCGTCCCACGAATATGTCCGGCTGTGAACCATAGCGTACTGCGGATTCGCATCGAGCAAACTCAACTGCTTCGAGAGCTTCTCCGGTAACCAAATGTCGTCCGCATCCAATATCGCAACATACTCGGCCCGCGATTCGGCAATGCCCGCGTTTCTTGCTGCGGAGAGACCACTGTTTGTTTGACGAACGACGCGTATTCGATCTGCGTATTCTTTCAAGATCGCTGGAGTTGAGTCAGTCGATCCATCGTCAACCACAATGACTTCGTTCGCCACTCCCATTTGCGCGAGAACGCTGTCGATAGCGGGTCGTAAGTAGCGTTCCGCGTTGTACGCCGGAATGACGGTCGAAACCCGAATCATCGTGTCGATTCCGCCGCAATGCGATTTGCAACAAGTAGTTCACACTGCTCGAAGATTTCGAACCGTCTGGGATCACAAACGGATCGAAACGCCGATTCGCTTTCCGGCCCGTGGCATTCAACGGCGCAACACTGCGTCTTCTGCATAAAATCCGTGCAACCGTCTCCGAACAGTTGCAACTCGGCACCTTCGATATCAACTTTGAGAAAATCAATACGAGGAAAATCAAAATCGCTCATCAGTTTTTCAATAGTGAAGCCTCGCACCGTTTCGGATCCCACCTCTTCCGAAACCTGCGTCGCCCAATGTCCCATGTCATGACGCTGTACTGAGAGTTCTCGATCGGTCGGCCAAACAGCTCCGTGGACAAGTCGGCACCGAGAACCAAATTGCTGCAGATTACGCTTCGCAACAGCAAAGTTCTCAGCATCTGGTTCAATCGCAATCAACTTTGCCTTCGGATGTTTGGCTAAGAGGTACGCCGCAGCCAAGCCGATATTGGCGCCTGCGTCGATGACATATTCAACGTTTTCAAGCTGCGGAAAACGATACTGTTGCTCGATGAACACTTGCTCGAAAACGGGCAAATCAGAAGTCCCGTATCGAAGCGTAAGTGGACCCGGTACATCGTTGGCTTGAATTTCCACTGCATCCGCGGAAACCCCAAAGCTGTAAAGCGACAACAATTTCAACTTTGAGTTCATCGGAACGGTGGCCAATGCCGCAGACATTGCACCGGGAGTCTGCCGCAGTCGCGAGTAGCCGTTGTAAGCTCTGCGCCAAAGTTTAGGAATAAGTTTTTTCACGCGGACTTCACCATTTCGACGGTGGCTTCCGGGACGATAAAACCGCGTGCGTTGTCATGCCCCTGCGAGCGATTCAGTGTCGGCGAGTTCGCGATCGTAAACCGTACCGCATCTTCGATATTTACAAACGTCTGCGTGAGTGCTCCACCGAGCCAGATTCCAACCGCGTAGTCGCCAGGAATCAGCGGCGGCAAATCAACGTCGATCGTTAGCGTACGCGTTGCGTGGTCGACGTCGATGAACGGTTCCATCGTTGGCAAAGCCTGCATGATTCGATTGCCGATCGGATCGGTAAAATCAACCGCCACGAATGCACGCGCATGAGGTGCAACTGATCGAAAATCAATCCGCAACTTCAATTTGTGTCTCGGCTGTTCACCCAGCAAGTCCGCGCGAATGCGAGAAACGTGCAACATGGACTCATCGTCAACTTTTTCGGACGACCATTCGTCCTGGGCACCTTCGTTGTTTGCTTCGAGGTAGCGTTGCATGACTTCGTTCACGCTACCTTGATGAAGTAACTGTCCATTCGAAAGAAAGATGGCTTTGTTACAAAGCGAACGGACAGCCAACATATTATGACTAACGAACAATACTGTTCTGCCGCTGCCCGCGATCTGCTGCATCTTGCCAAGACATTTTTTCTGGAAGGCAACGTCACCGACCGCAAGCACTTCGTCGACAAGCAGTACTTCGGGTTCCAAGTGTGCTGCGACCGCAAAGGCTAATCGAACTTTCATCCCCGACGAGTAACGTTTGATGGGCGTATCCAAAAACGTTTCGACGCCCGAGAATTCAACGATCTCGTCGAACTTTGCATCGATCTCGAGTTTCTTCATCCCGAGCACCGTGCCGTTCATATAGATATTATCGCGACCACTCAGATCCGGATGAAATCCCGTCCCCACCTCCAGTAGGCTACTCACACGTCCACGAATGACGACACGTCCACGCGTAGGTTCCGTAATTCGACTGATGACTTTTAGGAGTGTGCTTTTTCCGGATCCGTTGCGGCCTACGATGCCCACAACGTCACCTTCGTTGATCGACATCGTTATGTTTCGAAGGGCCCAAAGCACGCCGTCGCTGTCGTCATCGTCGGCAAGCTTGCTGGTGTCGAGCTGATTCAGTTCGCGCCAGTTTTTTAGCGGGGCGACAATGCCCTGCTTCAGCGCGCCAACGAGTGTATCGGGACGGCTTTTCTTCACCCCAATGCGGTAGGCTTTCGAGAGATCTGTGATTTCGACTGCGTGCTGCATCAATCAGGCTACGTCCGCAAACACCCGCTCGCGACTTCGGAAGAAAGCCAAACCACTTAGTAGTACCATCGTGGCTGCGACGTACCCTACTGCAATCAGAGACCACGGCATCGGCTGTGTTCCCAACAGCGCACTTCGAAAACCTTCGATCACACCAACCATCGGATTGAGTGCGTATAGCAGACGGAACTTTGCCGGAATAATATTCGTCGAGTAGATGACCGGAGCCGCGTACATTGCGAGTTGGATGATAAACACCATCGCGTGCTTCACGTCACGATACTGAACGGCGAGTGCGGAAAGCCAAACGGAAGCACCGGCGGCGGACACAACCATCAGCACGATCAGCAGCGGAAGCCAGACAATGTTTGTGCTCGGTGCATGTCGATAGATGGCCATCAATACGAACAGCATGACCGTCGCAATGCAAAAGTCGACGAGTTTGGCGGCAATTGCGGATAGCGGCAGCAAGAGTCGTGGAAAATAGATCTTCCGCAACATGTCCGCTTCAGTCACAAGACTAGCAACTCCGTCCGAGAGGCCATTGGAAAAAAATGTCCATGGCACAAGTGCTGCGAAGCTGAACAAGCCATACGGCGAACCATCGCTTTTGATTTTCGCCAGCATTCCGAAAACAATCGTAAGCACGAGCATCGAAAACAATGGCTGTATCAGCGCCCAACCAATACCGACCGCGCTCTGGGCGTAGCGAATCTTGATTTGTCGCCAAACAAGAAACCGAAACAGGTCGCGGTAGTAAAACAGCTCTTTCCAATCCAGTAGTTGGAATCCACGCACTGGTTCGATAACCGTTACCGGCACCGAATTCGGCCTAGCTGGTGTCTCTTTGGTATCTAAAACGGCTGACATTGAGATCTGTCTTAGCTAGTTGTCTCGCGTGAGCGAATCACCGTTGCTGGATTTCCTACGGCGACTACGCGGGGCGGCAGCGGTTTCGTCACAACGCTTCCAGCGCCGACAACAGTCTGCTCTTCTACGTCAGCCAAGACAACGGCCTGGCCACCAATCCAACAGTCGCGACCGATGGTGATGCGTTCGATCTTTCCGGGCTGATTGCGGATAGGCTCATCGAGCGAAGATATTCCGTGAAGCCGACCGCCACTTGGAATCTGCACAGCTGGTCCCAGAAGTACGTCTTCATGCAACGTCACCAATCCCAACAGACAATACGGACCAACGTAAACATTCTGTTTGATGCGGGCGGAACATTTCGAGAGAAGCGTACCGTATTCGAGCCGCGCCGTCGGATGGAATTCTTCGAGCACCGATGCGTAGAAGGCGCTTCGCAAATAGCACCCAGTCATGCCCGGCAAACGAGACAAAAGTTGGCTGCACGACGTGAGTGCTTGGTCGCTTGAACTGATACACGATACAACCCAAAACAGGGCAATTACCGGTAGAACAACGAGGGTCGCAAATCCATGTAGAAAACTCTTCACGCGACGATCAGCTCAAACGATTCGCGAGTTTTTGGTAGAGTTGCGAATAGGATTCGACAACGGATTCTAAATCGAACTCGCGGCATACACGTTTGCGAGCCGCTTCACCTAATCGATGACCAACGTCCGGCGAATCCAGCAATCGACCGATGCTCTGAGCCAACTGAGTTGCATCGCCGCGTGGAACAAGCAGCCCTTGTTCTCCGTCCTCAAGGTGTTCACGATTACCACCGACGTCCGTGATGACAATCGGGCATTCACTGGCCATTGCCTCCAGCAGCGTCAACGAAGATGCTTCGCTGTGACTGGACAGAGTAAAAACATCAACCGCTCGGAGGATGTCGCTAACGTCGTTCCTCACGCCAAGGAATTCGATGGACGTTTGAATTCCGAGGTCTTTCGCTTGCTGTTCCAAGTGAATTCGGCGTTCCCCATCGCCCACGATCAACAACCGAGCATTGTCGCGCTGTTGCGCAATCCGCTGCCATGCATTGAGCAGTGTCTCGTGGTCTTTGATCGGATGTAGCCTCGCCACGCACGCAACATATTGAAGTTCGGATTTCAAACCAATTCGGTCGCGGAGTTGTTTTTGCTCGGCTTCGTCACCACGCGCTGGAAACAAACCGACGTCGATTCCGTTGCGAATGACGCCAACCGCCGAAAAGCCATCCTTTTCACTAAGAGCTGCCGCACTAAAGTCGCTGCAAGCATTCGTAACGTCGGCACATTTCTGCAAAAGAAGGCGATTTACCAATCGACGCTTCGACGAAACGACGTCTGGTAAGTGACGCCCGTGTTCGGTGAAGAGCACCCTTGATTTCCCAGCTCCCATCAGGCGAGCTAGTGCCGAGTAGAAAAACGGCGTGTATTGATGAGCATGCACTACCTCAATCTGATGTCGGTTCAGATTCTGCGCGAGCCTATGTCCTAGCCGCCAATCGATACCAGGCGTGCGATTCAGGCAAATCACTTGAATGCCTTGCTTTTGCAGGTCGTGGCCAATTGAACCAATCTTATCCAAGCAGAAAACGACCGGCTCAATTACGTCGCTCAGTTCTTTGATAATTCGTTGGACGAGCACTTCCGCACCCGCGACATGCATCACATGCATCACGAAGCCAACACGAATCCGCGGCGGACTAACCACCGCGTGCGAGATTTCTTGGTCTTCGCCGCTGAGTTGCCCTCGGGCAATTTGGCTACTCATCGCACCACCGCCGTTTCTGTTTGCGGTGTCGATGTTATCTGCTGTAGCAGTTCAACAAGCGGTTGAAGACGTGAACTCCAGTTGTATTCTTGCTCAACAAGGTTCCGAGCAGACTTTCCAATATGCTCTCGAAGATCAGCTTTGCCCGCAAGCTGTTGAATGTTCAATGCGAACTGTGCCGCAGAGTCGCCAACGAGAAAATGTTCGCCGTCCTGGCCATCGATGCCCGTGGCGGCTGCATCCGTCAATACGACCGGCAACGCGCATGCCATCGCCTCAAGCACCTTGTTCTGAATGCCGCGTGCGAGACGAAGAGGAGCAACTACGATATCCGCGTTGTCGAGATACGTGCGAACGTCGGGAACGTCGCCAAACACTTCGACGTTATTTTCATTCGCCAACCGAAGCACAGCAGCGTTAGGTTTCCTACCAACGATTTTCATTCGAAAATCCAGGTTGTCTCGAAGCTCTGGCAGCACATCCTGCACAAACCAAGAGATTCCCTCGACGTTCGGATAGTAGTCGAGCACCCCGACAAACAAAAGTTCGACAGGCCGATCCTGTTTTGTCTTCACGGCTTGGAAACTCGTCGCATCAACACCATTGGCAACGCCAAGGACCCGAGTGGTTCGACTCACTTCGGTTCGAAAGAGCTTCGCTTCATCGTCACTGACCAGCGTGATCGCCTTCGCACGTCTCGCGATTTCTTGCTCGAGAAGTCGCACTTTCTTTGATTCGAATCGATAGACTGGCCGCTTCCACGAACGCTTCGCTCGGTTGGCATGCTCAAGCCATTTTTCGCTATCTACGTCGACTAAATCCGCCACGATGGGAAGCTCGGAACAAGCGGGCAGTTCGACGTACTGCATCATGCTGGAGCAATACACGAGCGCCGCTGCAAATTCTGTTTCAGTAGTCCAGTTTGTAATCGTGGACGCCAACTGGTTGCTCTGAAAAAGGCCCTCCGTAAGCGATCGACCACGAGCAGCCGAACGCAAACCACGAACCCAGCGGCCCAAACCAACGTTTTCTTCGATCGCAACGCGAAAACAGATTCGCTCGAGTTCCTCTCGCTGTGCGTCCGAGACGCGTTCGTCGTTCAAACAGGCTAGAGATACATTCCAATGCTGCGAAAGTTGACGCAACAAGTTGTAGGAACGAATACGATCTCCCCGATCTGGCGGAAACGGGGCGCGTTGCGTCAACAACAGAATATGCGGGCTATCAGGCGATAAACCGAACCCGGACGAATTGGAGGAATGACTAATCAAAAGGGATATCGGGCGAAATGGTCAAACGGTATCGGCGTGTGAAGCGTACCGACCATAGCGTGAGTAGTAGTTGCTGGCATCAACGCCGTTGAGAACAATGCCTAACAAGTCAACATCGACTTTGTTCAGTCGGTTAACGGAATGTCGAACCTGCGTCAAACGGCTTTCGCCTTTCATGACACAAAGTATGTTGACGTCTGAAAGCATCGCAATCGGCAGTGCTTCGTTGGTGCAAAGAATCGGCGACGTATCAATGATGATGTAGTCGTATCGGCCCCGAAGTTGCTTCAACGTATCTTCAAGAGCCGCGAAATTCAGCGGCAGACTTTTCATCGCGTCGGTGCCCACGGTGAGAACATCCATCTCCCCATAGTTCGGTACGAATACGGCACGGATTGCGTCTCCGAGTGCGCAGTCGCCACTGAGAACTTGCGAGAGTCCCGGTGCTTTCTCCAACCCCAGCACGTGACGAACAGTCGGGGCACGAAAGTCAGCTTCCAAGAGCAAAGTCCGCCGTCGTTCACCACGCCCCAAGAATGCAGCCAAGTGAGTGGCAAGACTAGTTTTTCCTTCGTGTGCAACCGAACTGAGAATGCCGACGACCTGTGCTTCGCTTGCTGATTCAGGTTTACAAGAAAGTTGCAGCAAGCTTCCAATGTTGCCAACACTTTCTCGATACGGCAAAAACCTTTCGACTGAGCTATTGCCGATCGCCGCTGGCAACCTTGTGGTTTCGCCGAAGACCGCGATGCCCGACTCGGTCGCCAAAGCATCAGCACCGGCGACGCGTTCGGTTAAACGTTCAAACAACACGCACAGAGCAAACGGAGCCAGCAAAGCTGCACACGCTGCGACGATTGGTTTCTTTAAGCTAACGGGTACCGCCTCTTTGGGTAGTCGCGGCGGATCGACCAGTTCGACGCGATCCGGAGCACGACGCTCAGTTTGCAACGCAACAATCCGCGAGGAGATACGGTCGAATATATCTTCTTGTCTCGCTAGTTCATCCCGAGCAAACTCGACATTGATCGCATCGCCACTGAGTTTCTTTTTTTCCTCTTCGAGCCGAGAAAGAAGACGATTCCGGATCGCGGTTTTTGCAGCAACTTGATCCTGAAGGTCGCGAAGTCGCTCGGCATTTGACTCTTCCGACAACTGTTTGAATTTTTCCTCTGCGTCCCCACGAACGCGATTCTGCGCAGCGGCTAAATCGCCTCTGAGTTTTGTTAGCTGTTCCTTTGTCTTGATAACAAGTGGTGAATTGGCTGGATTGCTAAGACGAACCATATATGCGTCCAATCGTCCCTGCGCTTCGTCAATCGATTTTTTGATGGCATCGACGTCCGGCGTGCTATCGATGAACTTCATCAGTTCGTGTTCCGTAGAATTCGCAAATTCGCCCGAAGCAACACGTTCTTCCTCTGCTGTAAGCCTCGCAGAAAGCACTTCGACGTCGACTTCGGTGCGAATCAGCATTTGCTCCATCGCGTTAAACGAAGCATTGCTTAAAAAACTAGCCAAGTCGTCGTCAGCGAAAACCACGCCGGACGCCTGTACTTCTTCTCGAACTTTTTCCCGCGTTTGATCGACAATGTTCCTGCGACTATCTCGTTCTTGGGCCAACAGTTCGATCACGCGATCTTCGGAGGTTGACTCGATCGACTGCGAATAAACCAAATAGGAATCTAAGATTCCTCGGAGTGCAGCCTGTGACAACTCGGGGCTGTCGGCTTGGAATCTTAGGGTCACCAATTCTGAGTGTGAGATGTGTGCTTTAAGTTGCTCGTCCAGCCATTGAATACCATCATTTAACTTGGCCACGTCAGGAAAATCTTCCTCGACCGATTGCAACGCTGGCTCGAGTACGCTTCGAGTTCGAAAAAGTGCAAGCTGTGTCGCAGCAAATCGATCAGACGCACTGTCCCTTGATTTTTGAAAAGCAATGTAAGGCGCTTCGCGTCGAACTCGAAGAACCGCGTCCGACTCAAACATCGGCGCCTTCGTCAAAACCAAAAAAGCAAACATCGCAGCCGCTGCGGCAAGTCCAATCGGCAGCGCTATCTTCCACCACCGCTTAAGCGACGAAAACAAGAAGTCCAACTGTTGCGCAGCCATACCTGATGATCCGTAGTTGCTTGCGTTGCCGTTTGGCATTGGTTTCGGTCTGTTGAATGTCGTTGGAATCAAGGAGGTGCCAATTGCGACAAGTTTGGACAGTTAGGGGGTGCGGACAAGATGAGACAGTATTGCAGCAATTAGCACCAATGAGAATTATAAAATGCCAAAACGGACTCCGTCCCGGTAGGTTGCGCGGGGCGCACCTTTAAAGGCGAGACTATTGATAACTAAAGTTGGCGGCGCAAGAAAAAACGAACGCTAACGAAGAACCCTCAGAATAGATGCTCATAGCGTAGAAGTCACCTTACGGAACACCACGAATTATCGATGGTCCGATGACGTTAGTCAGCGCAACCGGCAATCTTCTCCAAATCCGAATCGCCGTGCTGTATCGACCTGACTCAGGTCGCATACTGTGAACGCTGCCGGAGCGAACATAGAACTGCCATGATGCATTATGAGGACGTGCACCCCACTGCTTTTTGAAAGCAAAGGTTGGGCTATCCGCTGTTGTCCGGCCGAAATCGAATTGACGCTGGCCGCGTTCAAACGATCTCATCAGAAGATGCCAGTACATAAGCATATTGGCACACGTGCTGTTGTAAGGCCGCAACGAACTCGCGCTTGGTACCTCGGTGATTCCCCTACCGTGGATCAACAACGCTGCAGCTACGGGAATCTTGCCAAGCCGAGCGATACAGAGTTCCGCAGAGTCTGGAAACTCTTCAAGAATCGCCCGGAACAAACGACTCGAAAAGACCGGTGTGCCGAGGTCACGCATGTTGCGAGAAAAGATCGCATAGAATTCGTCGAGCAAGTCTTCTCGACCCCACTCAATTGTCACGCCCGACTTGGTACCTTTGCGAACTTGATTGCGCACTTTCGGTTTGAAACCATCCCAGAGATCGGAAAGCTTCTCGGGCATATCGAGTCGCATGTGAACCTTCTGCTCGAACTGATGGTTCATTCTTTCATGCGGATGGGGCGTTTCGTGCCGCAATTCGAGATGTCGCACACTGAGTTTGTCTGCCAAATCCGTGGCGGCAGAAATCGCATCCGTCGGATCTACACCTGGCGCTGTCAGCACACCGCCAACGTTGAGATATGGGAGCGACACCAAAAAACGACCGAACAACAGACTTTGCATGTACGAGAGTGGAATTAGCGCCGTAATCTTTTCGTTGCAAGACTGCTCGATGCAATAGCTCTGGTGCCCAAAACCTTTTTGAAAAACTCGCATCCATAGTGGATTAGAGCTCGGTAGTTCGAATCCTTGCGCAACACACCACTCTTCCCACTCATCCATTTTCTGCGCGACCTGCGAAGGTGGGCAGAGTCGGATCGTTGAATTCGCTTGAGCAGGGCGAGATTCAACGCGAATCAGATCTGGTCCGATTCCGTAATTCATAGGAATTCTCAGGGATGCGACGTCTAGTGAAGGCCCTGATAATACTTTCCTTTAAGTTCAATGTCACTGAAACAGAAAGTAAAACACATCGATTTGAGCCAATCTTTTTTCAACTGTCTCTACGTTTCAAAAACGAATCTGTCAGTGATCAAACCAACCATTCGCTGGCTACACGCAGTGGAAATAGTGGTCGGCTTCAACAGGTAAACGAACGTTAACCAATGTTTCGCACCTTGCGACTTCAAAATCCATGTCGCAATGCAACCACGTCAGGAGCTCCTGCATACATCCCCGTCGTTTCCGATTGGCGAATATGTCAAACTGGCGTTACCAATTCGTTGCACAGGATGAGTCGAACATGAACAGCTCCAAAAAGCCGAGACTGGCGCTCCATTGGCAAATCCTCCTCGCAATGGTGGCTGGCGTTGCCTTCGGCTTTTTAGCAGCGAATCTCGGCTGGAAAGAGCACGTCCAAAACTGGCTGAGCCCGTTCGGCACAATCTTTATCAACATGCTGAAGTTAATCGCCATCCCGTTGATCATCACGTCATTGATTAAAGGCGTGTCGGACCTCCAAGACATTTCGAAGTTTTCCAAAATGGGTGGCAGAACCATTTTGCTTTATCTTTGTACAACGGTTTTCGCCGTATCAACGGGGCTACTGATTGCGAATGTTATCGGGCCCGGACGTCAGCTGACCGATGAGACACGCTCGGCAATGCTCAGTGAAGTGGATGACGGCGAAGAGGGAGATTCCGCAACTGCCGCACAACAAAAACTGGCAAACATCCGCGACACAGTAAAGCAGCAGAAACAAAAAGGGCCGTTGCAACCAGTCGTTGACATTGTTCCGTCGAACATCTTCGAAGCCGCCAGTTCGAATGGGAATATGTTGCAAGTGATCTTCTTCGTCGTTTTCTTCGGCATCGGTTTGATCTTGATTAGCCCGGAACAGGCGAAGCCAGTGAAGGATGTGTTCGATGGTCTTAATGAGGTAGTCTTGAAGCTCGTCGACCTCATCATGTTGGTCGCTCCGATTGGGGTTTTCGCGCTACTCGCTAACCTCATCGTTTCCGCAGAAGGCGCTGACGTTTTCGTGGCCCTAGGTATGTATTCGCTATCCGTCGTGGCGGGATTGGGATTCATGATTTTCGTGTTCTATCCAATGCTGGTTGTCGTTTTCACGAAACGTAGTTACACGTCGTTTTTCAAAGGCATTGCGCCCGCGCAACTGCTTGCGTTTTCGACGAGTTCCAGCGCTGCAACGCTGCCGGTCACCATGGAACGCGTAGAAGAACATCTGGGCGTCGAGAAAGAAGTTGCCAGCTTCGTGCTGCCGGTTGGTGCGACCGTCAACATGGACGGAACAAGTCTCTATCAAGCCGTGGCCGCAATCTTTATTGCACAGATTTACGCGATCGATCTTTCGCTTGGCAACCAAGTCACCATCGTCGTGACCGCAACGCTGGCATCCATTGGGTCGGCAGCTGTACCAGGTGCTGGAATGGTCATGTTGGCTGTTGTACTGCAGGCGATCGGAGTTCCCGTTGAAGGTGTGGCGCTTATCTTTACCGTTGATCGATTGCTGGACATGTGCCGGACCGCCGTCAATGTCACGGGGGACGCGACCGTCAGTATGCTGGTAGCTCAAAGCATCGGCAAACTCGGTGACCCAAACGTGAAGAACTGGAACGACAACTACCCTCGAGACTAGCCAAAACCACTGGCAGGGGGTCTATCTAACAGGTGCGACCTGCCGAATAGAGCTGCGCCAAAATCCGTCCCATAGTCGCAGCCCCCATAATCGTTACCGCATACCATCTGACTGAGCTTCAACCGACAACCGGACCAATCGTTCAAGTTTGTCGCTGCAATCCGTACCAGCAACACATCACGCGCATCAAGCAACTCCCGAATGAACTGAACATCAACTACGACGAGTTCAACCCATCTTCATTCGAGCCAATTATTCCGCCGAGCCCCGGTTCTATCAATTGAAAGGGATCCTATCGCACGATGGATTTAGTACGTCGTTCCGCATATTGGGCTCGATCGTATGTTAACTATGCTAACAACTGGTTCTCTTCGTTTGATCGTATCGCGTTACACCACGCGGCTCGCGATGATACTGTTGCTGTTCGCAGCAACCGGTTGTCGCATTAGTAATCCCAATCACCCAAACTTTGGGATGCAGCAACTTCCACCAACGTTCGAATCGATGCCCAGGGAATTGAACAAATCTTCGTTGCCTGAGTACGTAATCGAACCGCCCGACGTCTTGATGATCGAAGGCGTCAACATCATCCCCAAAGCGCCCTACAAGCTAAAGCAGTTTGATTCGCTTCTGATCGATGTGCCGTATGCTTTGCCAGACATTCCCATCCAGGGCTTGTACGTCATCGACAATAGCGGGATGCTGCAACTGGGTAGGAACTATGGCGGAGTTCGCGTGGTTGATCTCACTGTGGATCAAGCGAAAGACGCGATCGAAAAACGTTTGTCGGAGGTCCTCAGCAATCCCACGACGCAAGTCCGATTGGATACGTTTCGAGCCTCAGCGACGGTCAACGGAACCTTTCGCGTCGGAATCGATGGAACGATTCGAATTGGCGGCTACGGTTCGGTGTTCGTAACTGGCAAGACCATTCCCGAAGCGAAAGCTGCGATTGAAAACCTCTTGGCATCAAAACTGGAAAAACCAGTCATCGCATTGAGTGTCGGTTCGTTCGAAAGCAAAGGTTTCTATGTGATCTTACAGGGCGGCGGAGTGGGTGACGGAGTCTTCAAAATGCCAAGTACGGGCAACGAAACGGTGCTCGACGCTATTGCGAACATCCAGGGCTTGGAAGCTCAATCGTCGAAAAAGATCTGGATATCAAGGCCGAACAGTACCGGACAGCCGACGATTTTGCCGGTCGATTGGTATGCCATCACTCAACGAGGTGCCTCAACAACGAACTATCAGGTGCTGCCAGGAGATCGCGTTTTCGTGGCCGAAGATTCGATGATGGGGCGAGATAGGGCTCTGGCCAGAGGCTTTTCTCCGTTCGAGAGAATCATTGGTTTCACGTTGCTGGGCACCGGAACGGCCGGACGGCTTAGTGGATCAGTGCTGAGCGGCGGCGGCAATCCGAACAACGTTGGGATTTAATCAGCGTCCGCTAGCAATTTGCTCGCCGCAGCTCTTGGTCTTGCTCGTTCGATTCTGGCGTCGGTATACTCCGCCGCCCAAATCCGATCGAGGAAAAACCCAGCATGAGCCTTCAACACAACACCGAATCGGTTGTTCCTAGCGCGGGCGGACTTGGCAACATTGCGAGGACGGTGCTGCTTCTGCTTTTAGCGCAATTTGTTTTCGCGCAAGACAGCACATGGACTCCGCTACGTAGCAACGGCGAGCAAGTGCCTTCGTTCATCAAACGTGATGTCACGCCGATTGGCAGCAGTGGCGGAAAGCTTGACAAATCTCACGGACAGATTTGGCGTGAGTACGACATCCGTAGCTTCACCCATCGTTTGCGTGAACAAGAATCGCCGCAACAATCCGTCGTTGATTGGATTCTGCGAGAGACTGGAACCGACACTTGGTTCGGCGACGTTCAAAGTGTACTTAGCTCGGATCGCGATCGAATCGTTGTTTACCACACTCCGGAAGTACAACAGACTATCGAACAAACCGTCGCGAGGTTCTTGGACACACGCTCCGAGGCGAACGAAATTGCAGTACGACTTGTCACCGTCAACAAACCGGACTGGCGCGTACGTGCGAACTCGATCCTGACACCTGTCAAAACGCAAACGCCCGGCGTCGAAGCTTGGCTGATCTCACGTGAGAATGCGGCATTGCTGCTGCACGAACTTTCCACTCGCACCGACTACCGCGAACACAATACGCCCAACCTTACGATCTACAGCGGGCAAACACATACACTCAAAGCTACGCGTCCACGAGTTTTTTCAGCCGGACACGATCCGCTTGCATCAGCATTGCCATCGGCGAACACAAATTTCATGGACGAAGGTTTCTTGCTAGAAATCAGCCCACTCGTCGGACAAAATGGGAAAACCATCGAAGCGGTAGTCAAATGCACGGTCGATCAAGTCGAACGATTTACCTCATTGCAAAACAACACGGTTGATCAGTTTGGGCTGCACCGCCGCTCGCAAATTCAGATACCGCAGATTTCGAGCTGGCGGTTGCACGAGCGTTTTCGATGGCCGAAGGATGAAGTCCTGCTAATTAGTCGCGGGCTTGTTGCGACGCCCGAACGCACGACAAAATGGAACGAACCTTTCCGAAAGGTTCTAAACAACGGCGGACAGCGCGGGAATGCTCTGCTGTTCCTCGAGAGTCGTAGCGAAGTCAATTCGAGGACCCGAAACCCACGTACAGCGACTCAAACGGATGCAGCACATTTCCGCGGACGCTACTAAATCCGGACTTATTGCCTCAAATCGGACGTAAAACGAAACACATACAAGGTCGACTCGAATCGATGTCGCAGCTAGAATCCTGCCTCCATCGCAAGGTCGTAGAGTGAGTAGTAACGCATGAGTTCAACTCGTCGAGTTGTCATCACGGGCATGGGACTTGTCGGTCCGCTTGGCAATCAAAAAGACAGATTCTGGTCGTCGCTAACCGAGAGCGTCAGCGGGATTCGTCCGCTTGCCTCCATCCCGACCGACTCGCTGCCGATTTCCTACGGCGGTGAAGCAACTGAATTCACCGGGCACATCAGCGAATTCGGAGAGCTCGAAGGGGCACAGAAGAAAGCTATTCGCAAAGGTCTAAAAGTGATGTGTCGCGAAATCCAAATGGGTGTCGCGGCGTCGCAGTTAGCGTTACAGGACGCAAAACTGGCGTTCGATGACATCGATCGCGATCGAACGGGTGTCGTATTCGGGTCAGATTACATCATGACGAACCCAGCAGAATTCGAGGCTGGAGTTCGCAGTTGCGTTACCGATGGCGAGACGTTTGATTTCGAAAGTTGGGCCGAACAAGGCTTACCAAAAGTCACGCCACTTTGGCTGCTCAAGTATCTACCCAACATGCCTGCGTGCCACGTTGCGATTTACAACGATCTGCGTGGCCCCAATAACTCAATCACCGTACGCGAAGCTTCCGCGAACTTGGCAATCGCCGAGGCATTTTGTACTATCGAGCGAGGTCACGCCGACGCGATAATCAGCGGTGCAACAGGTACTCGCGTGCATCCGATCAAGACAATCCATGTTTCATTGCAAGAAGAGTTTGCGATGGAAAACGGCGATCCAACGAAAGTGTCTCGACCATTCGACTCCAAACGTACAGGAATCGTCGTTGGCGAAGGCGCGGGTGCTTTAATCTTAGAAGAACTAAGCCACGCCGAAAAACGTGGCGCAACGCCGCTGGCAGAAGTCGTCGGCTTTGGCAGTTCGACCGTGATCGACAGGTCCTCCGTCGCTCAGCGTCAAACGGCGGTCGAAAATGCGGCAAGACAAGCCCTGCGAAGTGCAGATATGTCGCCACAAGACATTGGCCACATCAATGCGCATGGCTCGTCCAGCGTGCGTGGCGACCGAGAGGAAGCCCAGGCGATCCAAACCGTGTTCGGCGAGCATGCGAGCAAAGTTCCCGTCGTTGCGCCGAAGAGCGCGACCGGCAACACAGGCGCTGGCAGTGGAGCCATGGAACTGATCGCCAGCATCCTGGCACTACAAACCGGAACGCTTTTCCCAACGCAGAACTTCGAAACGCCCGATCCGGAATGTCCACTCAACGTCGTCACCGACACTACGACGCCGGCCGGAATGGCCGCGATGAACATCAACGTCACGCCCCAAGGTCAAGCTGCCGCTCTGATTGTGAAACGAATGGCTTCGTAGTGACTCTGCTCAGTCAGAATCGCAAGAGACTCTGACAACCACTCGCGATGCGTGAAAATTCACGCTACTCTGGACTCCCAACCAATGGAGCCCGCCATGATGTTTCGCGTCTTTCTTGTCATTCTTTGCTTTCCACTCTTCGCGTTTGCACAACGACCTGAATTCAAAGCATCGACCAGCACCAAACCAGTAAAGGTGTTTGTTCTTGCCGGGCAATCCAACATGCAAGGCAAAGGTTTTCCTGAGCCTATGGTGTGGCAGCTCTCACAAGAAGAATACCGAGACCGCTATACGCACCTCATCCGCAACGGCAATTACGAATCGTTCCTCAAGCAGGTCGAAGAGACGAAAAACGCCGACGACCCTCACAAAGATCCCGAGTACCAGTGGAGCGTTCGAAACGACGTTTGGATTAACTACCTCGATCGCCGCGGTGGCCTTTCGGTTGGCTATGGAAACCCAAACAAATGCTTTGGCCCGGAACTGAATTTCGGCCACATAGTCGGCGACCACTTTGACGAACAGGTACTGATCATCAAAGCCGCTTGGGGAGGTAGAGCATTGGCGAAAGGATTTCTATCTCCATCATCCATGGCCACCGATGCAGAGTACGCTCGCATGGCGGAGGAATTGAACGCGAAGAATAAAAAATGGAACGAGGAAGAGCCCGTTCGCATTGAAAAACACAATGCTCGAGTCACAGAAAAGAACAAAACGGCTGAGAAAAAACAACGGCTTCGAGAATTTAAGCCGCGGAAGATGATCTCTGCTGCGGATTTCAAAGCTCAGTACGGCAGCGATTATCGCAACATGGTTGATGAAGTTCACAACTGCTTGGGAGAGCTGGGCAAACGATTTCCTGTTTACAAAGATCAAGGTTACGAAATCGCTGGCTTCGTCTGGTTCCAAGGTTGGAATGATCAGTACAACGAATTCTGGCTGAGCTATGAAAAGAACATGGCAGATTTCATTCGAGACATTCGCAAGGAGTTCAAAGCTCCGAAGATGCCATTCGTCATCGGTCAGATGGGCAACGGCGGCACGGTAGAGGAACTCAAAGAAGACTCACCGCGATTCATCATCAAGAAGGCTCAGGCTGCCATCGCTGAGTACCCCGAGTTCCAAGGCAACGTACATTGCGTTCACACCGATCGTTACTGGGACATGGACGCCCACGCTATCTTCACCGGCCCCGGTGGCTGGAGCAAAGATCCCGAGCGATGGCGGCAATTCGGCAACGACCGACCTTATCACTACCTTGGTAGTCCATGGTTCTTCGTTCAAGCCGGAACTGGTTTTGGTGAAGCAATGCTGCAGCTGCTTGAACAGTGATCGATCGATGACAACATGAAGCAATCTATTGCCCACATCGCACTGGTCGTTCGGGACTATGACGAAGCGATTTCGTTCTACTGTGGCAAGCTGGGCTTCGAGCTTGTCGACGATACGTACCAGCCGGATCAAGACAAACGCTGGGTGCTTATTCGACCGCCAGGCGCCAGAGAAACCACAATCTTGCTGGCTCGAGCATCCAAGCCAGAACAAGAGCCGTTCATCGGCAACCAGTCCGGAGGCCGCGTCTTTCTGTTCCTTTCAACGGACGATTTCTGGCGTGACTACCAGCGGATGCTCGAGCAAGAAATCAAGTTCGTCCGTGAGCCAAAGCAACAAGACTACGGTACCGTCGCAGTGTTCGAGGATTTATATGGGAACCTTTGGGATCTGGTGGAATTCAAGTGATCTCGGTGAGCAACCGCTCATAGCCGCTGCGGCAGAAGGCTACATGCGTTGATCGAGGTTCTTGTTCTTTTCTTGATGCATGAACGTGGGCAGGTGCTTGGATAGCGCCGCGATGACTTGCTCTTTCGTGCAATCTGGCTTTCCGAAGACCTTGTTGAGCTCTTGGATAACCGCACGCACTTCGTCGAGCGTGGCGTAACGCTGATTGGACTTCACCACGCGGATGCCTTGGAATCGCGAGTCATCCGTGTCTTCGTCCGCACTCGAGAAGATCTCTTCGGCTTTTTCGCCAGTCGTATCGGTCGCGAAGACGTGGCACGGGTAGGCTTTCGTCTCGTGCATCGTGGCTGATTTCTGGCGAGCTTCGTCTTCCGAATCGCATTGGTCAAAGTTGTAACCAATCCGTTCGACCAACTGCTTCGCCACACTTGTGAACAAGTGCTGGTCAGTTTCGGCATCCAATTTCGGGGTGAAGATTTCGCGAGACTGCCCCATGATACTGGCGAGCAAACAGAGTTGCCCCGATTCTTCCCAGGACACCAGGTAGCGTTTCACATCGCCCGGCATCGACAACGGCTGATCTTTTCTTAGTCGGTGCAAGAAAGCGTCGAGCAAGCTGCCATTGGAAAATGCAACGTTAGCAAAGCGCGCCGTCGTCGATTTCATTTTATCTGCTACGCCGAATGCAAGGTCTTCCATCAATCGCTTCGTCGCGCCCATGACGTTGACTGGGTTCGCGGCCTTGTCGGTCGAAACACAGAAAAAGTGTTTCGGCGGATTCTTCAACAATGCCGTCAGCAAGAGTTCCGCCTTCGTCACGTTGTTATCCACAAGGTAGGCCGTCGTCAGCACATTCTTTTCACTACGTACATGCTTGAGCGCGGCAAAGTTCGCGACGATGTCGAACGGACCTTCCTGCTCGATCATCCGAATCGTTAGCGGATGCCCTAAGTCCATCGGATATGTCACGAACTCTTCCGGAACCTTGAGATTCGAACTTCTCACATCGCGAATCAGTTCGGCCAGGCCATTTTCGTTCGTATCGACGACCAACACGCGTGCCGGTTCGAACGCAAGTAACTGCTTGATGTAGCTACTGCCGATCGTGCCCGCTCCGCCGATCACCAGCACGGATTTGCCGCGAATCTCAGCGTCCAATTCAGTACGAGAATCTTCAATATCCTTCGCAAACATGCTCTTGGGACGCCCCGTGATGGTGCGAGTAAGAGCAGCGACTTCGTTGTCGGTCAGATTAAACATATCAGGATCAGGAGTTGCAGACTGGTCGGAGGAAAAGCGTGTCTGCCAAAGTTTAGCTCTTGGCTTAGATGCAAAGTAGGTGAGCTGCGTTTTCGCGCAACCCCCTTCTTGTCCGCCAGATTATGCGTCTCGATCGAATCCGAAGTTCGCCGAGAGTGCCAAAAAGTCAGCAAACGACACGGTGCCATCGCCGTCGGAATCACCATCGCTCCAGGTTGCTTCGGACTGGCCGAAGGACGCTGAGAGCTGTAGGAAGTCGGCGAATTGGACTTGGCCGTTTAGGTCCAAATCGCCACGACGTGTTTGCAGCGTGTTTTCGATTAGGAAATCGACGTCCAAGCTGGTGACCGCTCCGTCTTCATTGACATCGAATCGTTCGTCCGTATCGGATACAGCCAAGGCTGCGTACAACGCGTCGATGTCAAACGAATCTACAACATCGTCTTGGTTCACGTCGCCTGGTATGCTCGGCGGATCGGTAACCTCAATGGTCGGTGCGGGGATTGTCCAAACGGACTCGTGGAAATTCCCATTTGTCGCCCTGAAGTAGATGTGGTCGCCGACCTGCTGAAAGTCGGCCAATGGTTCGGCGCTGTCGTCCGTTACGGTTTCAAGCATTTCCGTGCCCTCGAGCGTGCCGTCAGTAACCCAGATCTGATACCGGTTGAGCGTTTGCCTAGCATTGAAGATCATGCCGCCGTCGATGTTGAATGTCCCGCCCATTTCCGCGCCGAAAAATGAGTTAAACGGCAAGAGCCGCGTCGCTTGATTATCTGGGCTGAGAACGTAGAAACCGTTGGCATCCCAGTAGTACACTTTGCCGTCGCTTTCGGTAGCACCTTGCGCGGTGGCTGCGATGGTGGTCGACGATCCCAGTGAATCCGAAATCTCGTGGAGCCCCAGACTGTCCACCACATAAAGTCTGTCTCCATTGACGACGACGGAGGAAGGCTCAAACAAATTATCGCCGACTGGTTCGATTTGGCGCGAGCCAGCTTCCGTCCCGTCCGAAACCCAGAGTCGATCTCTGGAAGCGAATACCAATTGATCGCCGAACGGTGTCATGAGAGAAATATCGTTGTTGTTTATGCCAGGAATCGTTAGGGGAACTGTACCTTCGGCGGTTCCATCGGAAACCCAGAGCCCTGATACTGACCCTTCGACAGACTCGCTATCGAAAAACATTTTGTCACCGACGACAGTAAGGTTCACGCCCGAGGCACCACTGCGTCCCTCCACCGAATCGGCGACACGTTCCGGAAAAACTCCGTCGAAGCGATAAAGTTCTCTACCGGATTCGCCGTCATTCGCGAAAAAGTACAGCGAGTCCTGGAATACCGTCAGTTCCGTCGGGGCGCTAGGTTCGGCACTAGGCCAGATATCGGCAATCAGATTGGTCGTTGCTCTCGTACCATCCGAAACCCAAAGCTCGAGCCCCAGCGTGCCATTGTCTGCAGAAAAGTAGAGCCGCCCGTTGAACTCGATGAAGTCTCGTGCTCCCGAGCCAAACTGCCCGTCTCGGATATCTTTCAGAAGGACGGTGCTCTCGGCCGTTCCCGTTGTGACCCAGGGTTCCGGCCCTGTATTACCATCGTTGCCACGAAAGATAACCTGGCCCGTCAAACCAAACGGGCTAACATCTCGCGGGATGAAATTCGCGTTGTTTTCGATATCGATGTTCGCCAACACATCGACGGCCAACAGTCGCCGATCTTCGAGCGACTCCAGTTGCATTCTGCGACCTAGTGACATGATTTTCTTCTTTGTCATGCGACGGATTTCGGTGACTGCCCCCAATACATAATAAGGCAAATCTGCGCAAAGCACCTTGCTTTTCGCGGAAGTTAACAGTTTGAAGCGAGACTACGACGTTTGGTGTCGACGGTCTTTCGTTCGTCTGTCTGCCAGCGAATGCGGGCTGTCTTAAATCGTGTCGCGAAATTCGCGTCTTCACACGCCAAACGAACGCAAGCAAATTTTGCTTCGATCCCTTCGGTGTGAGAAGATCCAACCGCTTGCCCAAAAGGACTCGTTACCTTACTTCCCACCTAACAGCACACGTCACGTCGGGTTGACACTCCGACGGTGGATACGTAGATTGCGTGATTACGACTGACGTGATGAGGCCACCTGTATGGTCTTGCATTAAGGTCGAGCCGCCAACGAGACGGACTTCGTTGGAACCAATCACCTTTGCGGTAGCTGGTGAAACATCGCGCTAAAGCGAATGATCGCTGGAGTGCTCTGACCGGTCGAATTACCTTCGACCTACCGCCTGGTGCTCTTTCGGGCGGCTCTTCCTTCATGTGTACGTTCGTCGAAACCGATATTACGACGTGCCTGTGCGTATTCCTGGTTGGAGAACGACATGAATGCTAGCGAAGTGTTGCGAATCGTTGATGCGATTCACCGCGACAAAAACATCGACAAAGAAATCGTATTCCAAGCGATTGAGTCGGCGCTGGTCTCGGCATCCAGGAAGTACCACGGTGAAGAATCCGAAATCGTGATCCACATCGACCGTGAGTCAGGCGAAATCGGCGGTACGGTCGACGGTGCTGAGCTCGATCACGAAGAAGCTGTCGGACGTATTGGTGCTCAGACAGCGAAGCAAGTCATCATTCAAAAGATCCGCGAAGCCGAGCGTGACTCGCTTCACGAAGAGTATGACGAAATGATGGGGCAGATGGTCGCGGGCGTTGTCCAGAAAAACGACGGTGGTGCGACCATTGTGAGTCTTGGCAATGTCGAAGCGATCCTACCTCGTAGTGAACAGATCCCAGGCGAGTCACATGACGTTAACGAACGCGTACGTGCGACCATCTTTGATGTTCGCAAACAGGGAAGCCGCGTCAAAGTCATCCTCAGCCGAGCACGACCGCAGCTCGTACAGTGCCTATTCGAGCAAGAGATTCCAGAAATAGCCGAAGGAGTCATCACGATCGAGGCCCTTTCACGCGAGCCAGGCTACCGCAGCAAGGTCGCCGTAATAAGCAATGACCAACGTGTCGATTGCGTCGGCGCTTGTGTTGGTGTTCGAGGAAATCGAATTCGCAACATTGTTGACGAGCTGGCCGGCGAACGCATCGACATTGTGCGATTCAGCGACGACATGCAAGTGCTAATCCCGAACGCACTTCAACCGGCGGAAGTCGACGAAGTGATCCTTTGTAAAATGATGGGTCGTGCGATTGTTTTGGTTCGCGAAGACCAACTTTCACTTGCGATCGGTCGCCGCGGACAAAACGTGCGACTTGCCAGCAAGCTTTGCAAGTGGGACATCGAGATCATGACGCAGGAAGAACTGCAGGAGCAGATCGAACGCGCCATGATGGGTTTCAGCTCGATCGATGGACTTACCGAAGGCTTGGCCGAGCAACTTGTGGGCGAGGGCTTTCTGTCCTACGACGATTTGTCCGTGATCGAGCCCGACGACTTCATCGCGATGAGCGCTGACCTTGAGGACATGGAAACTCTGACCGAAGAAAAGGTCGATGAGATCGTGACCGAGGCCGAGAACAGAGCTGAAGTGGCGGAGAAAGCTGCTCAGGAAGAACGCAAACGCCAGCGTGAGCTCGATCGCATCGAAAAAGAAAAAGCAGCCGCAATGGAAGCGGCCGGAATCAAACCAGAAGACACAGCGGCGGAGTCTGGCGATGCAGCGGCGGAGTCTGGCGATGCAGCGGCTCCAGCAGATGCCACGGAAGCGGCTGCTGAAGATACAACTGCTGCCGCTCCAGAAGCAGCGAACGAAACACCAGCGGAACCGGAAGCTGCAGCTGAAGAAAGTGCGGCCGATGAGACTGCCGCAGAATAGAACAGCGAGATGAATGAACGAACGTACAAACAGCCCGGATTGTCCATTTATCTGGACTTGGGGCCAAAAACTTGGCTTATCGATAAGACAGGCCAGTAGATGGGTCATTATTATGAGCTAATCTCTTATAATTGGACGAAATGTCGTGGCGCAGCTCTTGCGGAAAAAAGAGCTGGGAGCGATCTTCGGGGCTCGACGAATAAGTGCCACCGAACGATTGTTTCGCTTCGTCGACATCAAGGAGATAAAGGCTTATGTAGATTTGGTTAACAGTGACCGCCGACGCGGTCGAAGGGAGCGGCTTCAGTGCCCATTCGTATTTACGCTCTGGCAAAAGAGCTGGACATCGACAGCAAAGACCTAGTTGAAGTCTGCAATAAAGCAGGCGTCACTGGCAAAGGTTCTGCGCTAGCCAGCTTAACGGACGACGAGATCGCGAAAGTAAAATCGCATCTAACAAAGTCCAGTGCGCCTTCTAGTTCTTCCTCATCGAAGAAAGGCGGATCGGAGCCAGCACCGATGGTGCGTCCGACGGAGCCCGTCAAGGCGACGGGAAAGATTCCCGTTATCCAAGCAAAGAAGCCAGCAACTCCAGCACCCGCTGAAAAACCAGTCGAGCCCGCGCCAGCGGCCCCAGTTGCCGAAGTGGAGCAACCAACAGCTCCAGTTGCTGAAGTAGAGCAACCGACGGCTCCTGAACCACCCGCAGCAACTCCAGCTCCAGCTCCACCTGCCGAGCCCGATGCACCCAAACCAACTCGTTCCGGTCGTCCACCGATCGATGTTCGACGTGGCAAGAAGTCGGACGGCCCGCCGACTCCAAAACCAACGATACAACCAAGACCAACAACTCCACCACCACAGCCGGTAGCAAAGCAACCACCTGCTGCGCCGCAACATCCAAACAAAGTTGGGTTTACCCGAGACGAATACATCGCACCCGGATCAGGCGGCGGCAAGCCTCAGGTACTTGGACGCCCTAAGGCCGGCGGTGACGGGAAAGCTGGCGGTAAGGCCGGCAACAAAAAGGGGCCCGGCCTTCGACTTGCGAACATTCCAAAATCAGGCGCGGCGCCACAAAAACCTTCTGCACCGACTGGCAAAACGCAAAAGCCAATCATGACGCTCTCGCGCGACGCCATTAGTCAAGCAAGGCAAGGCGGTGGTGCCCCACTTGGTCAATTCACCAAAACCGGTGACAAAAAAGGAAAACGTGGCGGCGGTGGCCCGAAACTTCCTGGCGAGATGCCGGTCAATCCAGCCGAAATGTTGCCAGCAGGCGAAGGCAAATCGACTCGTCGTCGCACGAAAGGCGATCGCAGCGAATCGGGTGGCGAAGAAAACAAGAAACTCGCCGGCATGGCGAGTGCTCGAGCAGCCAGAAACAACAATCGACGCCGCGGTCGCGTCCGCAGCGACGACGACGATTCACCACGTCGAGGCCGACGTCGCCTCCAACGAAAAGGCGGCACAAATACCGCAGCCCCTCGGAAAGGCCGCGTGACGGTCGAATTTCCGTGTACTGTCCGCTCGCTCTCTGAGGCTTCCGGCGTTGCGACTTCACAAATCCAACGTGCATTGATGGGTCTTGGCATGATGGTCACGATCAATGCCGAGCTGGAGGACGAAACCGCAGAAATGATCGCAGCAGAACTCGGACTTGAGGTGGATTTCAAGCAGCCGGAAACGCTGGAAGACACTCTGCTAACCAAGTTCGAACAAATGGAAGACGCTCCGGAAGATCTAGTTACGCGTCCTCCAATCATCACGTTCCTCGGGCACGTCGATCATGGAAAGACGTCGCTACTGGACCGCATCATTGGCATCAATGTTGCCGATCGTGAAGCTGGTGGAATCACACAGCACATTCGAGCTTACAAGATCGAAAAAGACGGTCGAGAAATCGCGTTCGTCGACACACCCGGTCACGAAGCCTTTACGGAGATGCGAGCTCGTGGTGCAAACGTCACGGATATCGCCGTGCTGGTTGTCGCCGCAGACGATGGTGTCATGCCTCAAACGGAAGAAGCAATCAGCCACGCCAAAGCCGCTGGTGTGCCGATCGTTATCGCATTGAACAAAATTGATTTACCAGGCGCCGATGAAAACAAGGCATATCAAGATCTATCGACGCACGGCTTGCTGCCAACGGAATGGGGCGGCGATGTGGAAGTCGTAAAAACAAGTGCGACCACAGGCGAAGGCATCGACGATTTGCTCGAAACGTTGTTACTGACAGCAGAAATTCACGAATACAACTGCAACCCGAAACGTGACGCGAACGGAATTTGTCTCGAGTCACAGCAAGACGGTGATCGAGGTGTCGTCGCGAAATTGATCGTCACGAATGGAACACTCAATGTCGGCGACGTGATTGTTTGCGGTGGCTCGTTCGGTAAAGTGAAGGCCATGCATCACACCCTGCACAGTTCGCAGCGTTTGCAGTCAGCAGGGCCATCAACGCCCGTGAGTGTGATCGGATTAGATGTGGCTCCAAATGCCGGCGATCCGTTCTATAAAATGGAAGACGTCTCGGATGCTCGCGAAATCGCCTCGCAACGCAATGATCGCAGTAGGTCGGAAGAACTTTCTGGCACCACAGTCAAGATGGACTATGATACCTTCCAAAGGCGTTTGGAAGACGGCACGCTTGGAAATCTAGAAGACGCCGCCAAACTGAATATGATCTTGCGTGCTGATACTCGCGGTTCCATCGAAGCGATCAAAAAAGAGTTGCTAAAACTCGAGCATCCCGAAGTCAAAATCAACATACTGCAAGCAACCGTTGGCGCCGTGACTTCGGCAGATGTGACTCTGGCAGATGCGACCGAGGCAATCATCGTCGGCTTCAACGTCATTCCCGATGAGAATGCTCGTTCACTAGCGGATCAGCGTGGCGTCGAAATTCGTCGCTACAGCATCATCTACAAAGTAACCGACGATCTGAAAGCGATGCTTTCTGGAAAACTCAAGCCAGAGGAACGTGTCAACGATCTGGGACGCGCTCTGGTACAGCGACTGTTTTCGATCAGTCGTTTGGGAACCATTGCCGGTTGCCGCGTACTCGCTGGAAAAATCGAACGTGGTTGTCGCATACGAGTGAACCGAGACGGCCGAGGTATCGGCGACTATCCACTAGATTCACTAAAGAGAGAAAAAGACGATTCCAAAGAAGTCCGAGAGGGCTTCGAATGCGGCATCAAACTCTCTGGTTTTAACGATCTCAAGGAAGGTGACATTCTCGAAGCGTACAAGATCGAAGAGGTCGCTCGAACGCTGTAAAACGTGAGCTGGCGACAATTCGCATGCGGGCTTCCACTGGACGGAATGCTCGGCTTTTACCAACACGCAACTTAGCGGCCCAACTGAGTCGGGCCCACTGAAGGTCGATTGATACGTTATGGCATCGCGTCGAGTACTTAAGGTCGCATCCGCTATTCGTGAGGTGGTTAGCTTTTCGATCCTCACGCAACTGCGCGACCCCCGGGTCGCGAATGTAACGGTAACGTTCGTCGAAGTGACTGGTGATTTGCGAGAAGCGAAAGTACACGTTTCCATCATGGGTGACGAAAAGAAACAGGAACTCTGCATGCACGGTTTGCGAAGTGCCACTGGGTTCCTGCAACAGAAAGTTTCCGACCGCGTCGACACACGTTACACGCCAAAACTGAAATTCGTTTTGGACCAAGGCGTCAAAAAAGCTGCCGAAGTGACTCGAATTCTTGGCGAACTGTTGCCAGAGGGTGACAAAGGCCAAGACAATCTGTCGCTGGACGAAGCATTACCGGGCAACGAGACGCCTACCCCGGTTGGCACCGAAGACAACGCAGACGAGCCGACGCAGGAATAGAACAGCGCCGGCCCTCAAAACATCAAGACGCATCGAACCTAGACGCAAGAACGACAAAAAGAACTATGGCAGTTTCCAATCGAGCTCAAATTATCGGCAAGGTCCACACGGTCCTGAAAAAGCATTACAAACCCGTCACACCTACAACACGTAGTTTGATGGAGAACTTGCTCTTCGCTTGCTGCTTGGAAGACGCGCACTACGAACCCGCAGACGAAGTTTTTAGTCGCGTGCAAGAGTCGTACTTTGACTGGAACGAAGTACGCGTCACAACCGTGCGTGAATTGGCGGAAGTGTTTAAGGGAGTTCCGAACGCCGCCGCAAACGCGTTGAACCTGAAGGACACGCTGCAGAGTGTCTTCGAATCGCAATACGCATTCGATCTGGAAAGCCTCAAGCGGCTCAATCTCGGCAAGGCCGTCACGACACTGCAAGAATACAAAGGCACGACTCAATTCACCGTCGCGTATGTGACGCAAATGAATCTGGGTGGTCACTCCATTCCACTAGGCACTGGCGGCGTTGATACTTTCTTTATCGTTGGAGCGATCGACGAAAAAGAAGCCTCCGCCGGAACAGTTCCCGGACTCGAGCGAGCGATTCCGAAATCGAAAGGCCTCGAGTTCGGTTCACTCCTACACCAATTCGCAGCCGACCTTGTCGCCTCGCCCTTCTCACAAAAAGTGCGTGGCATCTTGCTAGAAATTGCACCCGACTGCAAACCACGTTTGCCGAAACGCATCGATCGCAAAAAGCTCGAAGCCGAGCGACGAAAAAAGGAAGAAGAAGAGATCAAGAAAAAGAAGGCGGAAGAAGCCGCTGCACGCAAAGCTGAAGAAGATGCAAAGAAAGCCGCTGCAAAGAAGATAGCGGACGAGAAAAAAGCAGCCGAAGCCAAAAAGGCAGCCATCAAAAAGGCAGCGGCGGACAAGAAAGCGGCCATCAAAAAAGCGGCTGCCGACAAAAAGAAAGCTGCTGCGGAGAAGAAAAAGGCTGCCGCAGAAAAGAAGAAAGCCGCCGCAAAAAAAGCCGCGGAAAAGAAGAAGGCTGCGATTTTGAAGAAGAAGGCTGCGAAGAAGAAAGCGGCAAAGAAAAAGGTGACCAAGAAGAAGGTTACGAAAAAGACAGCTACGAAAAAGTCCAAGCCAACCAAGAAGAAAGCCGCAAAGAAGAAAGCGAAGAAGAAGACTACCAAGAAGAAAGCCAAGACACTCGTAAAGAAGGCGAAAAAGCGTTCTGGTAAAAAGTCAGCGTCAAAAGATTTAGCGCGGCGCAAGCCTCGTTAAACTGCGAGCGGAAAATTTCTTTTCTTCAAACAAGCCGAACCGTATTATTTGAAACATCCTTCATTTGAGCAAACATAGCTGCCGCAGGACGCGGTGGTCGCAACCCGAAACGGATTGGACGTGAATCGATTTCTCCCAGCAACTCTGTTCTTCGTCCTGTTCACCGCGAACGCTGGCGTTCGCTTCTCTCAAGCAGACGAATACAACGACAAAGTTGAGTCGCTTTCACCGGTTCGAAAGCGAAGTGCGTCCGACCTCGAAAAGCTCACTGCGCAAGCAATGGTCATGGACGCTCGAATTCTGCAGCGTCAAGGCAAAACGACCGAGGCGATCCGCAAGTTCCAGCGCGCCTGGCGTCTCGACACCGAGGCCACAACTATACTAAAGCAAGTGCTACCACTTGCTCTCGAACTCGGACGCGTCGATGAAGCAACTCGGTACGCATTGTTGCTCGCCGATTCCGATCTCGAAGATCCGTTCTTGGCCGAGCGTCTCGCAATGTTGATGTCCAATCAATTGGACTACGACCGCTCACTGCAACTCTACCAACGCGTATTGGAACTTCGAACGAAAGATCCAGACGCGCGTAATCCCATCGCAATGCAGTACGAAATGGGACGTCTGTATTTTCTGACAGAAAAATACGTACAGGCCAGCCAAGCGTTTCGCGTAGTCCTTGAGGCGTTGGAAAACGAAAACGAGAATGCGTTTTCGGATGCCTTTCGAAAAGCGATACTCAAAGACCCCAAACCGGTGTACGGGCTCTTCGCGGAGAGCTTTCTCGAATCGAGCGACTACGATTTAGCCGAGCAAATGTTCAAAAAGACGAATGAGCTGGAGCCAAATCAACAATGGCTAACCTTTCAGCTTGCGCGTGTGGACTATCGGCGTGGTCGTTACGATGACGCGCGCACAAAGCTCCAGGACTACGTCGGACAAAAACTAAGATTCGGCGGTGAGACGCCGTATAAATTGTTGCAAGACATGATGGATCGCGCGGGCGGACAACCGAAAGACGTCGACGAAACAAATGATCCACCTAGCGCGTTTGTTCGTTTCCGAGATTGGCTTGCGGATGATCCCGACAATTTCCCATTGCTGTCCTACGTTGCGGAAATGACGCGACGTCAAGGTGTGTTGAACGAAGCGATTGAGCTATACGAAAAGTCGATCGAACAACAACCAACGTTAGACGCGTACAAGCAACTACTTTCGCTTTACAAAGAAATCGGCGACAGCGACAAGCTACTCGATTTGCTCACCTCCATCATTCGTGACACGAATGACTTTCGTGGCGTCGAAGAAGAAATTGCTGCGATCGCCACTGATAAAGAACTCACCTCGCGTCTTTGGAGCATTGGCAGACAAAGGCTAGAAACGGAAACCGCAAAGGCCACGCTGCCTCGTGATTTGATTGTGGCATGCGGACTCCTAGCACTCGAGGCCAAGGCTTACAGCCAAGCGGACGAATTCCTCGGTAAGATTCGCGAAAAGGAAAATCGTACCGACCTCTACATCACCTGGGGACTCGAGTTACTGGCGGATGAACAATATGAGAAGGCCGCCCAAACGTTTCGAGTTGGCTTAGAACAGAAAAAGAACGCTGACCAAGAAGCCATTCTTCGGTATTACCTGTCCGGTGCACTCCAGTTGCAAGGTGAGACCAAGGCTGCACTTCGCCAAGCGAATCATGTCGCCGCAACCGCGACACACATTCCAGAGTTCGCGTTGCGTCCCGCATGGATTCTTTACAACGCGGGTGAACTTGAAAAGGCGGAAGAAAGCTACTCTAAGTGGTTGGACAAACACGCGGAGAACTACTCGATTCCGGGCCTACGCGAAGTTGTACGTGAAGCGCGGCTAGTCATTTCCAGCATCTGCGTCGAACTTAATAAACCGCAAAAAGGAATAGAGTGGCTCGAGAAAATCCTGGACGAGTTTCCGCAGGACAGCTCCGCGATGAATGATCTGGGATACTTGATGGTGGACGAAAATACCTCCATCGAACGCGCCACAAAGATGATACGCTTCGCGTTGGAACAGGATCCAGACAACTATATGTATCTCGATAGTCTCGGCTGGGCGCTGTTTCGAGCAGGAAAATATGAGGCAGCCATCGTGGAATTGCGCAAGGCATCTTCCGAGGAGACACCCGATCCGATTATCCTAGATCATCTAGCGGAGGCGCTCCAATCGTCCGGTGATGTAGATGCTGCTCACGAAACCTGGGAACGCGCGTTGACTTTGATTGAAGACGACGAAGAACTCCGAGAAAAAATCAACACGAAGCTTCACACAAAAGTAGCGGAGTCGAAATAAAATGGCAGGTCATTCGAAATGGGCGAACATCCAACATCGAAAAGGACGACAAGACGCCCAACGTGGAAAACTTTGGAGCAAACTCAGTAAGGCCATTATTGTTGCAGCCCAGATGGGTGGCGGTGATCCCGATGCAAACTTTCGACTGCGGAAAGCGGTCGATGATGCCAAAGCCGTCAGTATGCCGAAGGACAACATCGCGCGAGCCATCAAAAAAGGCACCGGCGAAGATGCAAGCGGCAAACTGGAAGAAGTCGTATACGAAGGCTACGGTCCGGCGGGCGTCGCTGTGATGTGTGAAGCATTAACCGACAATCGAAATCGCACAGCCCCAGAGTTGCGTACGCTCTTCACCAAGTACGGCGGGGAACTTGGCAAGACCGGCTGCGTCTCGTATCTTTTCGAACGCAAAGGGCTGGCCATCATTCCGGTCGCAAATGCAGAAGAAGAAGCTCTTATGGAATTGGCGATCGAAGCCGGTGCCGACGACGTGAAACGCGTTGACGAACATTTCGAAGTTACTTGCGAGCCTGATGCATTCAGCAGTTTGATTGATGCTTTGGCTGCAGCTGAAATTAGCCCGGATGCATCACAACTAACTCGCATTCCAAACGATACAGTGGATCTCGACGCAACGGCAGGTCGTAAGATCCTTAAGTTGATGGAAGCATTAGATGACCATGACGATATCCAAACTGTTTCGTCCAATTTCAACATTCCGGACGAAGCGATGGCCGAGATTGCTGCGGATTCTTAATTCCCACAGACGATGCTTTGCTGTGCTACAGACCCGTCTTTTGATGTAGCATTTTGTCAACGTATTTCTGCTTCGCAACGTATGACAACGAGTTGCTGCGCGAGAGCCACGCATTTTCGGATCGTCACAACAGACTTGCACTATTCCGTCGCATGATCCTCTCGTTCCGTGAATTTCGACGCATATTTGTTCATAACCACCTCGAAGGGGACTGTTATGAGCACTACCAATTCTGCCGAAGCAACAAGCGAAGTAAGCGTTTCACCAGCCGCTTACTTGGACATCGATTCCGTCGGACCCTACAAACTTGAAGCGATTCTCGGCGAAGGGGCTATGGGCAAGGTCTACTTGGCCACGCACACACAACTCAAACGCAAGGTCGCGATCAAGACCCTGCGACACCTGAACGAAACAGATCCGAATCGCGTTGGTCGATTTCAACGTGAGATGGAGGCAGTCGGTCGACTAGATCACCCCAATATTGTCCGAGCCACTGACGCCGGAGAAGATCAAGGTATTCAATTCATTGCGATGGAATACGTCGAAGGCACGGACGTCCAAAACATCTTGGATCATTGTGGACCGCTAAGTCCTGGCATCGCATGCGAAATAATCCGCCAAGCAGCCGAAGGCCTCTCAAACATTCAAGAGCATGGTCTCGTCCATCGAGACATAAAGCCATCCAACTTGATCGTATCGCGCGCCGGTCAGGTCAAGATTCTCGATCTGGGCATCGCAAGACTTCGTAAT
Organism: uncultured Pirellulaceae bacterium; assembly: GCA_964397295.1. Lineage (GTDB taxonomy): Bacteria > Planctomycetota > Planctomycetia > Pirellulales > Pirellulaceae > CAYNJG01. Next base: position 17,576 of record CAYNJG010000011.1, on the reverse strand, counting down.
GATGACCAACTAGGCACACTTACTTCGGATGGCGGACTCATGGGTACGCCAGACTTTATTGCACCGGAGCAAGTTTTAGAAACGGGCTGCGTCGACATTCGCGCCGACATTTACAGCCTCGGTTGCACACTCTACAGGTTGCTATCCGGACGCCTTCCTTTTGAGGGACCAGACTACGGTACGAACGTAGCCAAAATCATTGGTCACACGCAAAAAGATCCGGACGATCTTGTGAAGCTCGCGCCCAACACGCCTCCTGAGTTGATCAACATCGTCAAACGCATGATGGCTAAACCAGTTGACGATCGAATTCAAACGCCGCAAGAAGTCGCAGACGCCGTCTCGACATGGGCCGATGGCTCAGAACTGCCGAGTATTGTTGCCGAGTATGTCGGCAAAACAACCGTCGTCGTGAAGAAACCAAGCGATTCAAAAACAGCTCAGTCAGCCAATGCCGCCCCCTCGAAGGGCCTGTCTTGGAAATGGCCAGCGGCAGCCGCCGCGACAGTTCTGGGAGCCTTGGCGATCGGCGTTCCATCGTTTCTGAAATCCGAGAAGCCTATCGAAACGGTTTCCGTGGCTCGTGCGGTATCTGTTGCTCCGGCGACGAAAACCCTCCCGAACGAGGAAACGAATCCAGCTGCCGGGTCAACAACCATCAATGTCGCTACGGTTCAGCCAGCCATCGAGCAGGTCGCTGTGGCGACCACCGAGCTAAATAGCACGGCGAAAGATCTGTCTGGTTCCGTGCGAAACATTGACGCGAACACCCAACAAATTGCGGAAACTCTCGAGCAACTTCGTAACTCGTTTGCGACAGCCTCTAACGGCGGACAGATTATTGCGAATCCGCAAACGATCGGTGAGATCTACTCAAACGCTCGGACCTACGCAAAACAGGGCAAATACAAGTTGGCTCGCGACAGCTACACCGAGCTCATGTCGAAAGACGTGCCGTTTGTGGATGTACACAAGAATTTCCAGCGTCTGTTAGTTGTCCAGGAAGGGGCTGCGCGTGCCCGAGACTTTTACGCAAACCTTAGTCAAGCAAATACGACGGTCGAATTCGCCAAGACGCTACTCCTGAGTAAGGCGGAACGTCGTGATGCGTTGGCGAAGTTCGTGACTGAGAATCAAGAATTCGGGCCAGCCATTTTCGAGCTGACTCATTGTGTTGCCAACGACAAATCCGGGAACAAAACGCTCACCGAAAAGCAATGGGAAGCCAAGCTGCTTCAAGAATTCCTCAGCCTTCACGACAAAGGCGAGGTGCTACGGCACTATCTCGATCAAACAGAAGCGGCAGCGGCAATCGAAGAAGCCTCAAATCGACTCGAGCAACTTGAAGCTCGGCCAACGACGCAGTCTGATGTAAACCTCTCGTTCCGTTATGCTCGCCACGGAATGATGGTGCTCGTCCAGATACCAGAAAAATGCAAATCGATTTGGTATTCGACTGACGGAGAAGACTACAAATCCACGGGCGAATCGATTGGTATCGACCAAGCCACGGGACAACCGTTGCCTCGCACGAACTTTCTTATCCGCGAGTCGAAGAAGAGCCGATCAAAATCCGTATTCGTAAAATACACCGACATACGTGATACGGAACATGGCCCGTTCGAGTATCCGTTGGACTGGGAAGGCCAAAAGAAGGACGGAATCCGGCGAATGGTGGACAAAACCAGACATTCCTGGGTGAAGTTTCTCGAGAGCAATGGAAAAACGCGACTCTACTTCACTGCGTTGCACCAGTTCCAAGACTGCATCGAAGAAGTTCAATATGGCTTCAATGTCGACGAACCAGACCAAACTTACCAGCTCGCGGAATCGCAGACTCATATGCTGCCTGTCGCCGATGATGTTCAGAGTGTTGTCATTCGTCTTAAATTCAAAGACGGCACACAGTCCGACATCGAACGTTTTGATCGATAGATCACTCTTTTCCCAGCTGCGTTTGGAAACCAGCACCACTTTCGACGATAATATCACCGGAATCAGATTGTCCGAGTGACGAGGCGAAGTGGTGCAAGTTTCTGAAATCGCGAAACGAATAGTTGGCAATGTCGAGCAGGCTATCGTTGGCAAGCGTCAACAAATTGTGTTGGCGATCACATCCTGGTTGTGCGAGGGTCACCTTCTTCTTGAAGACGTTCCTGGCGTAGCAAAAACTATGCTCGCTCGTGCACTGGCGCAAAGTGTGGGTTGTACGTTCAAACGCATCCAGTGCACACCTGATTTGCTGCCAACCGATATTTCGGGAATGTCAATCTTCAATCAGAAGTCCGGTGAATTCGAATTTCGCCCCGGCCCTATTTTTGCACAACTCGTACTGGCCGACGAAATCAACCGGGCCACGCCTCGCGCACAAGCGGCGTTGTTGGAAGCAATGGCTGAACGCTCTGTGAGCGTCGATGGCGAGACGCGAAAACTGCAGCCTCCGTTCATCGTCATCGCGACGCAAAACCCCGTTGATCACGAAGGTACGTTTCCGTTGCCGGAAGCTCAGCTCGATCGCTTTTTCATGCGGTTTAGTCTGGGCTACCCAACGCTCGACGAAGAATTGCAGATGCTAGACAAGCTGCAAATTTCTCATCCGATTGATTCGATGTCGCCCGTCGTGTCTGCGGAAGAAATGGTTGCGGCACAGCAAGCAGTACGAAAAATCCACGTCGATCCGAAGATACGCAGCTACCTTGGACAGATCGTGCACGCCACCCGCGATCACGAAGACCTGCGTCTCGGTGCAAGTCCACGAGCGTCGATTGCATTGTTTCGCGGGTCCCAAGCACTTGCGGCAGTGCGTGGTCGGAACTTCGTCCAGCCCGACGACGTAAAACGAATCGCAGGACCGATTTTGATGCACCGTGTAATCCTGCAACCGGAAAGTCGACTCAGAAAAGTCACCGCCGCCGAGGTCATCAACGACGTCGTCGCAGAGATTCCAGTCCCGCTCATTTCGCAGCAGGCATCCGCATGAGCTGGCTCGGCGCTTGCATCGTTCTGCTCATCGTCGCCCTAACGTTTCGGCTAGGCATGTTGGCGTATGCGCTGTACGCGTTGATCGGTGTTATCTTGGCAAGTCGCTGGATGACAAATCGTTGGAGCGAAAGTCTTACAGCCGGACGTGAGCTCAGCCGTCAAGAAGTAGACACTGGTGAAACGGTCGCCGTGATTGCGAAGATCGAAAACACCGGTGCATTACCGATTGCTTGGACGTTGTTGGAAGATCTTCTTCCGCGTCGAGCGCTCATTCATCGACCGCCCAATCTAAAAGTCACCGGGCGACGCGTGCTCTTATCGAGCATTCTCAGCGGCAAGTCGAAATCGATCATGTACAAAATGAAATGCAACCGCCGCGGTTACTATCAAATCGGCCCACTGGTAATGGAGACCGGTGACCTTTTTGGGTTGCATCGTCGGTATCGCGTGCTGACAAAGCCGACGTTTCTGACCGTATTGCCGCCAGTGATTCCGCTGGAAGGCTACGATATCGCATCCAAGCGGCCACTCGGTGAAGTCCAGATAACACATCGGTTGTACGAAGATCCCACACGGAATGCGGGCGTTCGCGAATACGAACCGGGCGATCCGCTGAACCGCGTTCACTGGGGGGCGACGGCTCGGACGGGAACGCTGCATAGCAAGATCTACGAGCCATCCACGGTGGCTGGTGCGACGATTCTATTGGACTTCCACAAAGACTCGCATCCGAAAAAACACGAACCCATGAGAAGCGAATTGGCCATCATGGCAGCCACGTCACTCAGCCATTATCTGTACGACATGGGGCAACAAGTCGGTCTCGTCACCAATGCGCGTGATGCAGCCGACCGTGTGCGTGAGCAAGGTTGGGACTACGACCTACGCTCACGCAACACCGCAAAACAATCGGCGTCCATGTTGTCCGAAAGCGATCGACTTCGTCCACAGGTACACGAACCGGATCGCGGCCCAGAACAATTGCGCCGTCTGCAGTTGGCACTTGCCCGTGCGGAACTTACGGACGGACTGACCTTTGACCGACTTGTGATGGAAACGGGCTGTCGTCTCCCCAAAAACGCAACGGTCATTGCAATCCTGCAAACGGTGGAAGAGCGATTCGCGGTAGCACTCGGCAACTTACGACGACAGGGCTACGCGGTATCGGCAATATTGAACATCTACGAACCGTACGACTATTCTGATGCGGCGAAGTGGTTGCTTGCTGAAGGTATCACGACGCATCAATTGAAGGACGAACAAGCGATTCCAACGATTGCCAAGCAGCAGTTTTTTGGCGTAGGAGTCTCGTAAATGCCGAAACGCAGCCTCGAAAACCTCAGTGATATTCTGGTGCTGATCGTCTCGCCCGTGCTGGTCATGATACTCGTCGGCAGCCTGACCTTTTTTATTCTCCAATGTTTCTACGACGGCGAGTATTACACTCGACTGCACTTCGCAACCGGACTTTTTGTGATGGCTGCCGTGCTCGTCTCTCGCATTGCTATCGAAGAAGGCCGTGAGTACGCCAGTGCGTTTGCGCTGCCTCTCGGAGTCGTTGCGATTCTCAACTTGATGAAGTTCACCGACATCGGTCCCTGGCTAAATATCCCGTTAATTCTCTTCATTTGGTGGAGCACGGACAAACTTACTTGGGATTGCACCGTTCTAGACGAACAAAAAGATGCGTCCGGTGAAGGTTTGCTTCAAACGATCGGCAAGGACGAAGCATCGGAGTTCGACGACGATGCGACCACCGATCGCGAAAAAACCGAATCAACCTCGTTCTGGCAACGCTGGAAAAATCGTAGGCAGAGGCATCACACCCCAGGCGTATGGGTCATCTACTTTGGCTTGGCCGCGATTCCGGTATTCGGGATTGGCCAATCTCTGATCGAAGAAAGAGGTCGCGGCGCTGGTTTCCTATTGTTGTGCACGTACGTCGCGAGTGCTCTTGCGCTGATGATGATCACCAGCTTCCTGCAAATGCGACGTTATCTCTTCCAGCGACGCTTACCCTTCAGCGAAAAGATGGCCGCAACATGGCTGGGCACCGGCGGCGCCGTCATCATCGGGCTAATGCTGCTGTGTTTGCTCTTACCGCGTCCCAATACGGGATACTCAATGGTGGAAGCCCTCTCGAACCAATTCGACAAAGTCACTTCGCGAGATGACTTAGAGGCGAATCGAAATGCGATGGGGAAAGAAGGCGTCAAAAGCGAAGACAGAAACGGATCGGGCGAGTCCGATGACGAAGCGGAAAGCGATTCAGAGCAAGGCAAACAAGCATCCAAAGACGCAAAACGCGGAAAGCAAGAAGGAAAGAAAGGCGAAGGAGGCCAAAACAAGTCGGAAGACGGCGGCAAGAACGATTCGAAAGACAAAGGCAAGCAAGAAGGCGACAACGACGAAGATTCGGACAAGGGACGCCCCGACAGCAACCGCGGCGAACGAGAAAGACAAGACGGAGAAAAAGAAGACTCCGAAGGCGGTGAAAGCGAATCCGAATCGGGCGACCAACAAGAAGGCGACAACGAAGACGGACAAAACGACGACAAGAACGACAACGAATCCAACCAATCGGGCAGCAAACCGCAGCCGCTACCCAAGCCCCCCGAACTCAATCCCCTCAAAAACCTATCACTGCCGCCGCTGCCCAAGATCGTCTACTTTGTGATCGTAGGCATTGCGATTCTCGTTGTGATGTATTTCTACGGGCGTCAAATCCTTGCCGCGATCCGCGCCTTCATCCGAGACATTGGAGAGTTCTTTCGACGGCTCTTCGGTGGTAAGGAAAGAGAAGAGTCACACGAAGAGGAAGAAATCGCACCCAAGGCGCCAGTTCCGCGACCGTTTCGCTCTTTCAAAAATCCGTTCACGACCGGGCAAGCCAGCCGCCTCAGCCCCCAGCAACTTGTCGCGTATTCGTTTGAAGCACTTCAAGCATGGGCATACGAGCAACAATGTGCTCGAAATGATGATCAGACGCCGCTGGAATTCGCTGGCCAAGTTTCTTCGGCACACAAGGCCGTCGGACCGCACGCTCGGAACCTCGCTGTGTTGTACAACCAGGCCGCGTATGCACCGCAGTCACTTGGACAAGAAACCGTGAAACATGTGCAAGCGTTGTGGCAAGCCCTTGAATAAGGGAGGGCTTGCACCCATTCCGCTTCCATGTGCGTCAATCCTGCAGCTCCGTGCCGGGATCGTAGCCTTCGCCAAATGGACTCTTACGTTGTGGCAAATACTTGCACATCGCGATTCCCAGAAAATACAAAAGCGTCAGCGGTACGGCCAACAATAACATGCTTGTTGGGTCTGACGGAGTAAGCAACATTGCGGCAACGAAAATGATCAAAATCGCAATACGCCACTGGCTCAGATACGTCTCAACACTGACGACCCCAATGCGATTCAAAAACAGCATGACCAGCGGCAATTGGAATCCGATTCCAAAGCCCAACGGCAACATCAAGAAAAACCCGAGCCACTCACTGATGATTAGATTGGGTTCCGCGCCCATCGTGGTGTTAAACGAGAGCAAAAACTTGAGCACAGGTTCGAAAACAAAGAAATACGCCAGACATGCGCCTGCTAAAAACAACAGCAGGCTAAATGGCAAGTAGATGTAGACGTACTTCCGTTCCGTCGGATAGAGACCTTCTGCAACGAAGATCCAAAGCTGAAGAAAGATCCATGGAGCAGCGATCGTGAGACCCGAGATGACTCCCACTTTCATCCATGAGAAAAATGGCTCGGTCGCGGAAATCGATTGAATGCGATACGCCACATCCTTCCAAATTCGGACCCGGACAAAATCGAATTGCGGAAGCTCTTTGCTTTCGACTTCGTCTTGTGACATCAATGCCACACCCTCGTCGGAGTTATTGACTAGTTTTTGGAACTCAGACCGTTCGATGTACAGGTCTTCAAAGACGAAGCCCTTTTCATTGATCGTCTCCGCCATTGCCGTGCGAGCTTCGTCGTCAAGGCTGTATTCGTCGGCAATCGTATCGACCGTACGCGTGACGTAGTATTGCTTGAGTGCGTCTTCCAACGGAGAAACGACGACACTGATCACGTACTTGGAAATGCAAAACCCAATGACGACACCGACTGCCAAGCCGTAGAGCGACTTGACCAGTGTGGTGCGGAGCTCTTCTAAGTGTTCACCGAAGGACATTTTTTTGCCTTCGAAGAGATCCTCGTTCGGCAAGCGAGACATAATCACACACTCTGTTCGAGAAAATACGATGGAAACGGACGACACCGGCAAGAGCGCCGAAGAGGCCTAGTCAACAGGGCGCGTCGTTCGCGATCATGACTTGCGTCACGTCGCTATCCCACGAGGATAACACTCACGCGGAGCGACTTCAACATCTGCCTCCTGTCGTTCTGTCATCAAATTCGTTAACAATAGTATCTAGGTGACAGCCGCCTCCGTCTGATGGCTCCTGCCGACACGAAACGTGAGAAAACACGATGCAATCGCCCTATCCACTACGATTCGAGCCCGTCTTCCGCAGCTACATCTGGGGCGGCGGGCGACTCAAAACCGTTTTGAACAAGCCGATTCCTGACGATGAAAACATCTACGCAGAAAGCTGGGAAGTCGTTGATCACGGCGAAGATCAATCAATCGTCGCAAACGGTTCGCTGAAGGGACGCACGTTGGCATCGCTCGTGGCAGACGAGGGCGAATCGTTACTGGGCAATCACCATCCGCAGACTCAATTTCCACTGCTGTTCAAATTCCTGGATTGCCAACGCAAGCTATCCGTACAAGTTCACCCCAACGACGAACAGGGCGCGAAGCTTAACCCACCGGACCTGGGCAAAACGGAAGCCTGGGTGATCATGTCCGCCGAACCTGGCAGCTGCCTTTACGCGGGGTTGCGACCCGGCATCGACGCGACCACGCTTCGCCAGCACATCGAAAACGGCACCTGCGAAGAAGCATTGCATAAGATACAGCCACAGCCTGGAGATTGCGTTTTCATTCCAGCAGGAACCGTGCATGCGCTCGGTGATGGATTGTTGGTCGCAGAGATTCAACAGGCGAGCAACACGACATACCGACTGTTCGATTGGAACCGTGTTGGCGCTGACGGAAAATCGAGACCGCTGCACATCGAACAAGGACTTGCAGTCACGGACTATGACCGCGGACCAATCTCGATCTCGGATGCCGCTAAAACGGAGACGGCAAACGTCGAAAGACTGGTAGCCTGCGACAAGTTCGTGCTCGACCGAGTTATGTTCAGCGGAACTCACGCGATCGGCGGAGACAACACGTGTCACATCGTGGTTGTTTTAGAAGGCGAAATCACGATAGCGAACGAAACCGTCCAGCATGGCGAAACCGTTTTGCTTCCCGCCGCATGTGGAGAACTAAATGCCTCGAGCATTGGTGACGTGAAGCTGCTGGACATGTATCTGCCGTAAATAAGCAAACGCCAGTAGCGTGAACTACCGGCGTTTGGATAAATACAGCCCTCGACATTAGCGTCGAGTTAAACGAAACGTCTAGGATTTCGCTTCGGGCGCTGGAGCCTTCGCTGCTGGTTGCAATCGCTTCTGGACGTCTGTTTCCAAAATGCCAAACGCTTGCTCGTGGCGTTGGACCGACATGTGCAGTGCCGCCAGAAGCCGCTTCGCTGTGAAGAAGTTCACGATGATCCGTTGCTTGATACCGATCGGCTCCGTTGGCACGCCCATTGGCTGGCTGTTCAGACCGAAGTCGATAATCAGTTCTTCGGGCGAGCCCGTCACGCGGCAGAAGTTCGCGTACGCGCAAACTGCATCCGCATCATCTACCTGAACCTGATTTTGAGGTGCGGCCGGTGCGTCTTTTTTCTCTTCTTTTGCCATCTTGTCAGTCCTACTTTCCGAATTAGATGTTCCACTGAGAATGGTTCTCAATGATTGATTTGTTTTCGCTTCCTAAATGCCCGATAGAGGGCCCAAGTTCTATAACTTATCGCGAGTCGAGGTGCGGGCAACATGTTGCCTTCCACCGACTCACGTTTTTCCGGTTTCTACTGAGCGTCTTCTTGGTCAATCCGTATCTGCTGATTGGGCAAAGACCATGATTAATCGCGTTTTCACGGTCGGTTGTACTTTGCATCACGAAGTTGATAATGCGAGGCTTACTTTCATCCAAAACGCCCAACTTTTAGGTCGAAAATGAAGGCTGTAGTTCTAGAGGCGCCCAAACAGTTCGCTCTGCACGATATCGACGAACCAAGTCCACCAGCAGCCGACGAGGCCCTAGTCCGTGTGCATCGCGTAGGAATATGCGGCACCGACATAAGCGGTTACCTAGGAAAATTTCCTTTTTATAGTTACCCACGAATCCCGGGCCATGAACTGGGCGTGGAAGTGTTGGAAGTCGGTAGCGCTGTCACCGATATCAAATCGGGTGATCGATGTTCCGTTGAGCCTTACATCAACAATCCGGATAGCTTCGCCAGCCAACGCGGCAACACCAATTGCTGCAACGACCTGCAAGTTCTGGGAGTACACATCGATGGCGGCTTGCGCCCGATGTTCAAATTGCCCGCACGTAAGCTACACGTTTCAAAATCGCTAGAGATGGAACAACTCGCGCTGGTCGAAACCCTTAGCATCGGCTGCCACGCCGTTGATCGGGTCGCACCGCAAAAAGACGAGAACATGCTGATCATCGGCGCCGGACCGATTGGTCTGTCCGTGTTGGAGTTCGCGCGGATCTCTGGTGCATCAATCACCGTTATGGACATGAACAACGATCGCCTTGAGTTCGTGCAAAACACGATGGGCGTTACCAAGACAATTCAATTCAAAGGCGACGACACCGAAGTCGAACGGCTCATGGCCGTCAACGGTGGCGAACTGCCAACCGTTGTCGTAGACGCAACGGGCAACGTGCATTCGATGAGCGGCTGTTTGAATTACGCAGCTCCGACCGGGCGCGTTGGCTATGTCGGAATCACGACAGAAGAGATTCACTTCCGCCATCCACTCATGCACGCGAAAGAACTCACCCTGTTTGCGTGTCGCAACTCCTTGCCGAAAGATTTCGCTCGCATCATTTCTTTGATCGAAGATGGCACGATCGACACGCAACCTTGGATCACGCATCGCACAACGTTCGACACTGTCGTTGACGAGTTCGTCCAATTCACGAAACCCGAAACAGGCGTCATCAAAGCCATCATTGAAATTCCTTCTTAAAGAAAAAGAATATGAAATCCGCAATTACCGTTAGCCTGGTCGAAGAAGCACGTGGTGGGCCATTCGTATTCTGGAATGGCCTGAAGGACTGCTGCGAACAGGCTGGCAAACTTGGCTTTGATGCGATCGAGATTTTTGCGCCGTCTACCGAAGCCGTCGATGCAAACGAACTAAAACCAATGTTGGAAGCAAACGGTTTAAAGCTGGCTGCGCTGGGTACTGGCGCTGGAATGGTCAAGCATGGCCTATCACTCACCAACGCCGATGCGGACCATCGAGTCAAAGCCATCGCGTTCGTTAATGAGATCGTTACCAAGGCAGCCGAATTCGGTGCTAGCGCGATTATCGGATCGATGCAAGGAAAATGGGGTGGCGACACCGACAAAGCTACCGCGCTTGGTTACTTGGGCGAAGCACTTAACGCCTGCGGCAAGCATGCAGAAGGCTTTGGCGTGCCATTAATGTACGAGCCACTGAATCGCTACGAAACGAATCTCTGCAACACCGTGGACGACGGAGTAAAACTCTTGAATTCCATCGATACCAACAACGTCGTTTTGCTTGCGGATTTGTTCCACATGAACATTGAAGAAGACAACATCGCCGACGCGCTGCGTCACGGTGGAAAGCACATAGGACACGTACACTTCGTGGATTCGAATCGTCGTCCTACCGGCTGTGGACACATGGACTACGTACCAATCGCTGCGGCTTTGAAAGAGATCAATTTCGAAGGCTACGCATGTGCAGAAGCCCTGCCCTACCCTGATTCCGTCGCCGCGGCGGAATCTACTATGAACGCATTTAAAAAACACTTGGCCTAATCATGCTGCTACATCAACTCATTCATCCGAAAATCAACGAAGTCATCGGCCGTGCAGGACACCATGCGAAAATCCTGATCGCGGATGGCAACTATCCGGCATCGAGCACGCTCGGCCCCAACGCTGAACAAGTGAGTCTGAACTTGTCACCCGGCGTTGTGACTTGCAACCAAGTTCTTCAAGCATTGGTTACGGCGATTCCCATCGAAGAAGCCAATACGATGAACTACGAAACGACCGGTCCGTATGCATTAACGGAAGATCCACCGGTATGGACGCAATATCGTGATACGTTCGAAGCAGCGAAGTTGGATCTCGAACTGAAGCCCATCGAAAAATGGGATTTCTACGAGGCCGTCAACACCCGCGACCACGTACTTACAATCCAAACAGCAGATCAGCAACGTTTTGCCAACCTATTGCTTTCCGTTGGCGTCCGTATGTAGTTTGCCGGTAGCGTGGCCTGCGAAAGAGAGACGAAAAAGTGGAACATCGACAACTAGGCAACACTGATCTCAAGCTGTCCGCACTCAGCTTTGGCGCATCCTCGCTTGGCCAAGAGTTCCGACAGGTCGATGTGCAAGAAGCTCTGCGTTCCGTACATGTCGCGCTCGATAGCGGCATGAATTTCATCGACACGTCACCATTCTACGGTCGCGGAATGTCCGAAGTTCTGCTGGGTATCGCGCTCAAGGACGTTCCACGGGATAGTTATTATCTCGGCACCAAGTTAGGCCGTTACGATCTCGAGCATTTTGATTTTTCTGCAAAGCGAGTCAAAGAAAGCGTGGATGTCAGCCTGCATCGCTTGGGCACGGATCACTTGGACATCATCCTCTGTCACGACATCGAGTTCATTAGCCCGATGGATCAAATCGTCGACGAAACGCTTCCAGCTCTTCGCGAGATTCAGAAGCAAGGCAAAGTGAAGTACATCGGCATCTCCGGCTATCCGATGCAAGTGTTCAAGTTCGTTTTGGACCGAGCTCCGCTTGATTGCGTACTCTCGTACAACCATTACTGCCTTCAAAATACACAGTTTGGCGACCTCGTCCCTTACCTGAAGGAAAAGAACTGTGGCATCATGAACGCTGCGCCCTTCTGTGCCCGCCTACTAACGAACGCAACACTTCCGGAATGGCATCGCGCCACGCCGGAAGTCCGAGCGGCCGCGCGCAAAGCTTCGGAAGCATGTACCGCCAAAGGCGTCGACCTTGCGAAACTCGCGCTACAGTTTTCGATTGCCAACGAAGACATGGCGACCTGCGTGACCGGTTCAGCAAATCCGAAACGTATTGCTCAATGGGCCGAGTGGGTGGCCGAGCCAATGGACATGGAATTACTCGCCACCGTCCAAGAAATTATGAAGCCCGTTCACAACTGGCACCACATCGAAGGATGCCCCGAAAACAATGACGATTGACGCGCATCAACATTTTTGGGAACTGGGACGATTCGGTTACGAGTGGCTTGACGCAGACGCATGCAAGCCAATCAAGAAAACGTATCTACCAGCTGATCTGAAAACACACCTCGACGCGACCGGCGTCGATCAATCGATCTTTGTACAAACGCAGCACAACGTCGCCGAGAACGAATGGATTCTCGAACTCTGCGAGCAAAACGATTTTCTCGCGGGTATGGTTGGATGGGTGGATCTGGCGAGTGACGAGTGCGAAGCACAACTCGAGCAATTCAAAGACAATCCGTACTTCGTCGGCATACGCCACGTCACGCATGATGAACCCGATGACGATTTCATTGTCCGCGATGATGTGATGCGAGGCTTAGGCGTACTCGAAAAACACAGCATGCCATTCGACTTGCTATTTTTCGTCAAACACATCAAGCACGCCCAAACGCTGGGCAGAAAGTTCCCGAACCTGCCGATGGTCATCGATCATTTGGCCAAGCCCGAAATCAAAGCTGGCAACCTCGATAATTGGGAAGCTAACTTCCGGGCGGCGGCGAAGTTTCCAAACATGTACTGCAAGATCTCCGGCATGGTCACAGAAGCCGACTGGAAAAACTGGAAGCCGGCAGATCTCAAACCGTACGTTGAGATCGCGCTCGAAGTTTTTGGTCCGAAGCGTTGTATGTATGGTTCCGATTGGCCAGTTTGCGAACTCGCTGGAACGTACGAACAAGTCATCAGAGCGGCACGTGAAGTATTGGGTGCACTTTCGGAATCGGAACAAGCCGACGTGTTCGGCGGAACGGCCAAACGGTTCTACGGAATCGGCTAAATGGATCGCAGATGAGCGAACCAACTTCGCCTCGATCGAACAAGCCCATTTGGATGCGGAGTGATCTTTGGGCAGTCGCGTTTTTTGCGGCCATTTGTGTTGTGTGCCCGATTTTCGGGGATATGTACAACCGAACGACTATGCACGCTGCCGTTTTTCTGTCTTCTATCGCGGCATTGTGTTCAAGCATGGGTTTCTGGCTGGGTTTTGGCGAATCAAAGTTGCGATTTGCCTTGATTCCCGTTGGATTGTTTCTCGTTGCATTTTTGACCTCCCATGCGTTTCGTCGCGCGGAGCCGCTTTTTTTCGGAATCTTCTGTTTCATGACAACCTTCATGGTTGGGGCGCCGATTGTGATTGTTCGAGTCGTCCGACGAGGCCGACTGCTACTTGAATATCAGATCAACGCGAACCTGGATTCGCGCGAGGTACTTCGCTTCAATATTTGGCATGCGGTGGTGTTCACGACAGTTGTCTCTGTATTGTTAGCCATTGGAAAAGCGTTGCTTGCTTCAGGAGGCTCTACTACGGGGAACGTCAGCGTCAGCGAGTACTTCAAAATCGGCGTAGCCGGCGCGACTTTCGGTATTTGTTCTGTTGTGGTCGTCTGGGCGACACTTGGAAAACAACCATTTGAACGCAATTTCGTGTCGTGCTTTGTCACCATTGGATTGGGTTTGCTAAACGGTTATTTCATGGACGGTGGAGGACCAGACGGATGGATTTGGTTTGCCATCGGGATGGTTGTTTGGCTTGAGATGACGTTTCTGATGTGGCTCGTGCGGAGCGAAGGCTATCGCTTCGTTGTCGCGAGCGAAGACCAATAGCGTTTAGGAGCTACTTATGAAACTCGTCGGACACACTGCCCTTGTCACTGGCTCATCACAAGGTGTTGGACGGGCGATTGCCGTTGCCCTTGCGCGTGCGGGTGCCAATCTTGTTCTTCATGGTCTTCACGACGATGACTTGGCAAAAGAAGCGGTCGCCGAGTGCCAGCAGCACAACGTAAACGTGCAATTTCTCGCGTGCGACCTTTCGACCGACAACAATTCGGTAATCGCGTTCGCGGAAGAAGTCGCAGGCCTAGCTTCCGATGTTGATATCCTCGTCAACAACGCGGGCGGATACTTCGACGTTCCGTTTCTTGAGTTGGATCCTACGATCTTCGAAAAAACAATGCGGCTGAACGTGTTTTCTTATTTCCTACTCACGCAGTGGTTCGCCAAACGATGGGTGGAAAATAAAACGCACGGACGCGTCCTGATGGTTGGCTCGATCAATGGACGGTTGGCCGAACGAACGCACGCGTCGTACGACACGTCGAAAGGCGCCGTCGAGATGATGGTGAAATCTCTTTGCGTCGAACTTGCGCCGCACAACATTCGCGTGAACGGGATCGCTCCAGGGTTATTCCAAACGCCGCTGACGGCCCCTGCCCTGGACGATCCTAAGACGAAGACGTGGATGGAACGTCACACTCCAAATGGACAAGTGCCAGGTCCAGAAGTCGCTGGAGAAGCCGCAGTGTTCTTGCTCAGCGACGCAGCCAAACATATCCACGGCCACATGTTGATGGTTGACGGCGGTATGAGTGCGTGGCAGCAACCGCCGTCTCCGTAGTGCTGGCAGCCAGCACTACGCGCGATCGATGTCTGGTAACTCTTTGCGAATCCGATCACCAATGGTTTTCGCCATTTCGTTTTCTTCTCGTAAGTTTTCGATCAATCGATCCAGCACCGGTCCATCCACGTTTGGTATTTTCGCACTGTCTGCGTCCATTGGTTTTGCTTCCACAGCCAACTGACTGGCCGTATCGTACAGCGTCGCATACGCGTGCATAATTCGCTCGTGACTGGCCTTCAAAGACTCAGTGGATTCATCCAATAACTTAGGCTCACGTGAAGTGAGCACTTTCGCAAACCCTTCGTCAATCTCCGCGATGCGGAAAAGTTCGTTGCAAACTTCTTGGCAAATGGAATCCACCAAAATCTCGATCTCTTCTTTTCGCTCCGACATCACTCCGTTGCGATGAAGCCCTTGTTCGATATGTTGCTTAAGTAACAAGATCCGACCAAGACTAATTGAGTACTGAACATGACCGTCGATCTTGAGACGACTAATCATGCCACGAATCACGTCGTCTTGCTTCATGTTGCTTTCGGCAACCAAGTGGCGAACAACCTGAGCGGTTAGCTCGTTGTCGAGATTCGACCATTGGTCCAGCCATTTCCGTAGCAATCCACCTTCCGCGCCGAACCCGGCAGCCAGCAATCTGTCCGCCACAAATGCAGCACACTGGCCGAATATCAAGCGTGGCGATTTAGCTATCAGATCACGCTTCATTCGTTGGATGCGTCGTTCATCCAATGGAAATGTCGGGCGAAGCTGAATTGGCAAAACGGCCATGCTGATAAAAAACTCCTGCAAACGAAGGTTGAATCGTAAAGTCTACAATATTAGTTCGTCGCCATCGTGTCGGTCTTGCCGATAACTGGAACGCTTCTACACGCAGAATTCAAGAAAGAGACGAGCACTTTGGGAATCGAAATCGAACGAAAATTCCTCGTAACCGGTACGTCTTGGCGAGCAAATAGTAGCACGGAATACCGGCAAGGCTATCTCAACCGCGAGCCTGCACGTACAGTCCGCGTTCGCATTGCTGGCGAAGCAGCCTGGCTGACGATCAAAGGGCTCAATGACGGCCCCACGCGACCCGAATTCGAGTACCCAATTCCGTTGGCCGACGCCAAGCAGCTATTGGAACTTTGCGAACAACCTATCATCGAGAAGAAGCGATTTCTCGTCGAATTCGAAGGCAAGACTTGGGAAATCGACGAATTCTTGGGTGACAACGCTGGGCTGGTTGTCGCAGAGATTGAACTTTCGTCTGCGGACGAAGAATTTGCGCGGCCCGATTGGTTGGGCGAAGAAGTGACTAGTGACGCTCGGTATTTTAATTCGAGTTTGTCAAAGCAGCCGTTTTGTAATTGGTAGGGTGCGAGGTCGAGGCGGAACCTCTGGGCAGTGCGTTCAACGAGGTTGTAGCTGGTAGCGGCGTTAGGCGACGAGTTCGTGTTTTACTTCGCCGTGGACGTCGGTTAGTCGGAATGGACGACCATCGTGCATGTAGGTTAGTTGCTCATGGTCGAGACCTAGCAAATGCAAAATCGTTGCGTGAAGGTCGTGCATGTGCGTTTTGTCGGAAACCGCGTGGTGACCGAATTCATCGGTCTCGCCAAAAGAAAACCCTTTCTTTACTCCGCCGCCAGCTAGGAACACGGTAAAGCCATCCGGATTATGGTCTCGCCCCGTTCCATTGTTTTGCGCGTAAGGTGTGCGTCCAAACTCGCCGCCCCACCAAACTAGCGTATCTTCGAGCATTCCGCGTTGCTTTAGATCGGCGAGCAGACCGGCCACCGGCTTATCGGTGTTGCGAGCATGGATTTCATGCTGCGTAAGATTCGAATGCTGATCCCAACGCGGGTTGTTGGAATTGTCCCCGTAGTTCACCTGGATAAATCGAACACCCTGCTCTGCCAAGCGTCGAGCCATCAAACATTCTTGGCCAAAGCTGTCTGTGTGTTTCTCGCCGATCCCATACATCGCCTGAATGTGCGCTGGCTCATCGGAAATGTCCATGATATCCGGCGCGTGCATCTGCATTCGCCACGCGAGTTCATAGGAACTGACGACCGCCTCCAGTTCTTCGTCCGTCTCGCGGCCTCGAAGTTGTTCCGTATTGATCGCTCGTAGCAGGTCAAATTGCTTCTTTTGTTCGGCGCGAGATAACACGGTGTTGGTGAGGTTCTCGATTCTTGCATTTTTGGCAAGTCCCCCCGCTCGTCCGACCGCCGTACCTTGGTAGACAGCAGGCAAAAACGCATTGCTGAAATTCCGCGGGCCGCCATTACCCATAGCCGGTTGGATCGATATGAAGCCAGGTAAGTTTTCGTTCTCCGAGCCGAGACCGTACAAGATCCAAGATCCCATAGATGGTCGCACTAAGTTGATCGAACCGGTGTGCATGAACAGCGTCGATGGGCCATGAGCCACTCCGTCTGTGTGCATTCCTTTTATAAAACACAAATCATCGACGTGTTGTGCGATGTACGGGAAGAGCTCGCTAACTTGTTGGCCGCATTGCCCGTACTGCCGGAACTTCCATGGTGATTCGAAAACGCGATGCGGTTTGATCTTCTTGGTATTGGCAAGAACTCGAGCGTCATCGAATTCGATCATCTCGCCGTCAAGTTCTGACAACTTGGGTTTGTAGTCGAACGTATCAACGTGACTCGGACCACCCTGCATA
>CAYNJG010000010.1:0-67829 GCA_964397295.1 uncultured Pirellulaceae bacterium | reverse complement strand
AGCATTGTGGAGTGTGCGAGAAACGCGTTCGAAAGCAGAGCTTGACGAATTCGTTTCCAAGATTCGTGTGTATACGATCAGCGATCAAGATGACGCCGGGCCGTGGATGCGTCGAGAGTTTCCAAATCTGTTTTACGTAGTTAGTCCTGGTGGGGAACGCGCTGCCGAATACCATGAAGCAACGTGGACGGGCATTTCTGGAGACGAATACTATCTCAATGGTCCGGGGCATAAGATCGAGCTCGTCTCGAACGATTGGTTGTCCGAAAACGTTCGTACGAATCATGGACCGCTCGGAGAGATGTATCCAAAGTGGGAATACATTATGGAAGGTGACACTCCTTCATTCATGAACCTCATCAACAACGGTTTGGGTAGCCACATCAGTCCCGGATACGGTGGTTGGGGAGGTCGATATTTCTTCAAACGCATCTATGGATACCCGGGAAAAATGTGGACCAACAGTCGTGACCTGGTGGCTACGCCCGACGGTGTGAAACACGTGAGCAATCAAGCGACGATCTGGCGCTGGCGAGAAGCGTTTCAATTGGACTTTGCTGCGAGAATGGATTGGTGCGTGAAGTCGCCGAAGAAAGCGAACCACAATCCTGTCGCTGTTGTTGACGGAGACAAAACGAAGGGCGTTCTGCAAAAGACTGTGAGCTTGGGCGAAACTGTAAAGCTCGATGCGTCCTCTTCGAGCGATCCGGATGGTGATTTGCTTGCGTTTCGATGGTTTCACTATCCCGAGGCCGAAGGCGACCTCGAAAACGTACGTCAGCGTTTCGAGATACCGTTGGAGAGCGGCGACTCAGCAATACTTCAGTTCACGATGCCTAAGAAGATGCCACCACGTCGCAAAAATTTCCATTTGATCTTAGAAGTTACGGATAATGGGAACCCAACGCTTCGGTCATACCGCCGAGTGATCGTTGCGCCACGGGACAATTAGCAAAGCCTCTGTAAAAGCGATTGGAATAGCGATGAAGTTATTGAATCAATGTGTCACTCGTAGCCCGAGGCACTGTATCTGGTTCGTCATGATCCTCGTTGCGACGGGCGCTATGCGTGCCGAAGCGCAGTCGATCAATCCAGCGAAATCGCTGCCGGAATCAACTCCTTGGGATTTGGGCGCGTTGGGCAAAGCCCCCGAATTCTCATGGGCGAACGATGGAGAAGCGGTCCAGTCGCTCTTCTACACTAGCGAGCCGTTTCAGGGGAAACCTACTCAGGTCTTTGCGTATTACGCAACGCCCGATACGATCGCGGGCAGAGAACGCGATCCAAACAAACGTTACCCGGCGATTGTCCTGGTTCACGGTGGCGGTGGGGCCGCGTTTTCAAATTGGGCGAAGTTGTGGGCCGAACGTGGATACGCTGCGATTGCGATGGACTTGGCCGGCAACGGTCCGGACAAGAAGCGTCTTGTGAACGGCGGACCTGGCCAAGGTCATGACATGAAGTTCGAGACCATTGGCAAACCGGTTACGGAGCAATGGACCTATCACGCCGTTGCGAATGTGATCCGCGCCCATTCGCTGATTCGATCTTTTCCGGAAGTGGATGCGAAACGTACCGCGGTTACCGGGATTAGTTGGGGTGGATACCTTACTTGCATCGTGGCCGGGCTAGACAGTCGCTTTCAAGCGGCGGCGCCAGTGTATGGTTGTGGATTCTTGCAAGAGAACAGTTGTTGGCTGGGCGACTTTGCCAAAATGACTCCCGATCTCCAAGACAAATGGGTCAAGCTGTGGGAACCATCGCGTTACGTTGGCTCGGCCGCGATGCCCATGCTGTTCGTAAACGGCGGCAAAGATTTTGCCTATCCGCCGGACAGTCACGCAAAGACTTTTTCACTCGTCCAATCACCAAAGTATTTGCATTTCGTACCGGACTTGGCGCATGGTCATATCTTTGATCGCCCAAATGCCATCGAACACTTTATCGACCATCAGTTGAGAGACGGGAAACCACTTGCTCAGGTTTCGGTTCCAAAAATCGATGGCGGCACGGTTACTGCGACCGTAAAAAGTGAAACGGCATTGGTCGACGCGACGTTGAACTACACGGAGGACAAACTTTCCGGCGACGTAGGCCAGCGAACCTGGTCGAGTAAACCAGCAACCGTTAACGACAAGACAATTACGGTGGAAGCTCCGCCCAGTTCATCCACGGCTTGGTTCTTAACCGTAACGGACGACCGTGAAACGTTGGTCTCTTCACCACTGGTCGTGGGTCCTACTTCCGAAGCGTCCACGGACTAGGGTCGCGAGGATGATACGCTGAACCGACAAATACGTCTCGAGGTTCAGTGAATGAGACAGTGGTTCCCTCGCGAGTCCAGCGCCAGGCGAAGTAGCCAACATTTTTACGATTCTGTGGTAGTCGATCTCGGAGGTTTCGATACACTATTCAAACGCTTGTTTGAAACCGCTGTATTGAAACGCGATGGCGACCTCTGAAACAGTTCAACAGATCTTGGATGCAGCTGGCGAAGTCTTTGCTGAAAAAGGCTTTAAGGCAACTACGGTGCGAGAGATTTGCGCGAAGGCGAAAGTCAATTTGGCCGCCATCAACTACCACTTCGGCGACAAAGAACGGCTCTATATCGAGGCGGTCAAAGCAGCTCGAAATCTGCTGGAAGCCGAAGTGCCCCTGCCAAAAGATGTCGATCTGGCGGATCCCGAAGACGCGCTCCGTACCTTCATTCACACGTTGGCGAAGCGAATGCTTAGTCGCAACGTTGAGTCGTGGCGACATGAATTACTAGTACGCGAGTTCATGCAACCTTCGCGAGCTTGCGAAGAAATCATGCAGGAGTCGATCGTTCCGTTCATGGATCGCTTGCATGCAATTCTGCGACGGCTTCTCCCGCCGGACGTTCCAAGTCATACGGTTCGTCAGCTGGGCTTCAGTATCATTTCGCAATGTGCGTACTACCGCTTGCAGGATCGAGTTGTTTCGATGCTGACCCCAGAAAAAGAATTGTCAGAGCATTACACGCCCGAGCTACTTGCCGACCATATCACTCGTTTTAGCATCGCGGCTGTTCGTGCGTACGGGTCCGTTGATCGTTTTTGTGAAACTTAAGGTACTGAGATGAAAGCCCTGGGCTATTCGCTTCCATTTGTAATTCTACTGTTCGGCTTTGGTGCGGCGTATGCGCTCGTGCAAATGCGAGAACCGCCGAAAGTAGAAGAACGCGTCGAAAAGAAGATGCTTGTCGAATGGCAATCGGCCGAACCGTGCAGCGATGGTTTTGAGATTCACGTGGACGGTGAAGTTATCCCTTATCGTGAAATCAATTTATCGGCGGAAGTCGGCGGCCGCATTTCGTCCAAGGCAGCGTCCGCGCGAGCGGGCAACTACATTCGAAAAGGCGACGTACTTTTTGAAATCGATCGTCGTGACTACGAACTGGAAGTCCGTCGTTTGCAAGATACGTTGAAGCAGGCGGGATCGAGTGTTGAAGAGTTGGACGTGGAACAAACGAACGTCGAGGGCTTGGTCAAATTAGCAGAGGAACAGGTCGAGCTGCAAAAAGCAGACAAAGCACGTTTCGATAGCCTTCGAGCGCAGAATGCAGCGTCTACCTCCCAGCAAGAAAAGGCGAGAAAAGCCGAACTCGATTCGATGAATTCGCTGCAAATGCTGAAGAATCAAATTTCGATGGTGCGTGCTAGACGCAATCGTCTGCTTCAAGAAAAAGATCGCGCGGCAACGGGACTGGAAATGGCCGTAGTGAATCTAGAGCGAACGACGATTACTTCGCCGATCGACGGTGTTGTAATTCAAGACTTTGCTGAGCAGGATGATTTCGTGCAGGCGGGCACTCGGTTGATTCAACTCGAAGACAATTCGAAAGTCGAAGTGCGTTTCAGTCTACGTATGGATCAGCTTCGGTGGCTCTGGAATTCTGTGGACTCATCGGTTTCGGTTGATTCCAACCCGGCGTCGACGACCGGATATACATACGACTTGCCGGACGTCCCGGTGAAAGTTCGCATCGAAGCTGACGGTAATCATTTCGTATGGAACGCTCGGTTGGACCGATACGATGGTGCTGGCATTGATCCGCGAACGCGAACGATTCCAGTGATCGTAACGGTGGATGATCCCACGGAAATTGAAATCGAAAGAGAAGAAGGGGCGCTACCTTTGGCCACGCCGCCCACTTTGTTGCGCGGTTCGTATGTCACGGTCGACTTGACCGTTGGAAAAGGTCTTCAACTGGTTTCAATACCCGTCACTGCTTACCGTCCCAATAAGAAGGTTTGGAAGTTCGCCGACGGGCAACTCAACATTAGACCGGTGAAGGTTGCGTACTCGGATGAAACGCGGGCGATTGTCTTGGCCGATCCGAACTCGCTTGGCCCCGGTGACAAAGTCATCACAAGTCCGCTGTCTGTTGCCAAAGAAGGCATGGCACTACAAGAAGCAAAGGATGCGCGATGAAGAATTTGATCAAGTCATCGATCTCGAATAGTCCG
Source organism: uncultured Pirellulaceae bacterium (assembly GCA_964397295.1). Classification (GTDB taxonomy): domain Bacteria; phylum Planctomycetota; class Planctomycetia; order Pirellulales; family Pirellulaceae; genus CAYNJG01. The sequence continues at coordinate 63,339 of CAYNJG010000010.1, read as the reverse complement.
GCGATGAACACGGTGATGGTCGGCATTTTGGTGCTGGGGACGTTTTGCTTCTGGCAAATGCGCCGTGAAGTGTTTCCTGAATTCCAGCTCGAGATCGTGCTCGTTTCGGTACCATATCCGGGCGCTTCGCCTGAAGAGATTGAACGAGGCATTTGCCAGAAGATCGAAGAATCGGTGCAGACGATTGACGGCATTAAGAAGATGACTTCGATCGCCGCAGAAAACGCCGGATCGGTTGTTCTGGAGTTGAGCAGCTCTGTCAAAGACGTGCAGCGGGTCGTCAACGAAGTTCGCTCTGCTGTGGATCGCATCCCGAGTTTTCCTGAATTGGCGGAAGACTCGAAAGTTCAGCAAATAACCTTTCGCGAGGCAGCGATCAACGTTTCCGTGATGGCTCCGGATACGAACTCGCCGGTAGATGCTGTTGAGCTTCGCGCCGTTGCCGAGCAGATGCGCAATGAACTTCTGTTGTTGCCTGACGTTTCGCAAGTCGAGATCAAGGGTGCGCTGAATTATCAGATTGATGTTGAAATCGACGAAGATACCCTACGCAAGTACGGGCTGTCGCTGCCTCAGGTTTCGCAGATTGTTCGGCGCGAGAATATGGAAATGCCAGCCGGCAAGATCAAGAGTGCTGGACAAGAGATTCTCGTGCGTGGAAAGAATAAAAGGCTGACTGGCGCGGAGATTGCAAAGCTGCCGTTAGTCACCGATCCCAGTGGCGTCGTATTGTCTGTCGGGGAAGTTGGCAATGTTCGAGATGGGTTTACGGACGGTACGGCGATTACGGAAACCAATGGTCGGCCGTCGTTGTTTCTCGAGATTCAGCGTACGGCGAATGAAGACTTATTGCTCATCACCGAACAGGTCCGAGAGGCGTGTGACAACGCGATTCTACCAACAGGCTACGAAGTTGTGGCTTGGGGTGATCGTTCGATCGACGTTCGTGATCGACTCAATATGCTCATCGACAATGGCATGATGGGTTTGGTGCTGGTATTCCTTGTGCTTGCTGTTTTCTTGGAATTGCGACTGGCGTTTTGGGTGGCGATGGGAATTCCGATCGCGATGCTTGGGGCGGGCGGCGTGTTGTTAGGCTTTGGGCAAACGCTGAACATGCTTTCGATGTTCGCTTTTCTGATGGCCCTTGGCATCATTGTCGATGACGCGATCGTTGTAGGCGAGAACATTTACGCGCACCGTCAGATGGGCAAGAACACGCTTCGCGCCGCGGTTGATGGAACCTACGAAGTGATTCCGTCGGTGATGGCATCGGTGACGACGACGATTATCGCGTTTTGTCCGCTGCTGTTTGTGAGTGGCGTGATGGGAAAGTTCATTGCCGTGATGCCGCTGGCCGTAATCGCGATGCTGGCGATCTCGCTATTCGAAAGCATGTTTATTCTTCCATGTCACTTGGCTCACGAAGACAGCGCTGTTTTTCGCATTATTGGATTCTTGTTTTATCCGCTTGGTTTCGTGGTGCGATTTTTCGAAAGAGTTAATAGAGTATCAGCGCGGGGTCTAGAGTGGTTCATTGATACGTTCTACGCGCCGGTTTTGAAATGGTCCGTTTTGAATCCATGGACCGTCATGGCGGCCGCCATTTCATTGATGCTGGTTGCATTTGGGTTGGTGGGCGGTGGCTTCGTGCCGTTTAATATCTTTCCCAAAATGGACGCAAACTACCTTGTTGCCAAAGTTTCGTTTCCGGACGGAACTTCGGCATCGACAACCGATGCGGCAACTAAAAAGATGGTTGACGCTTTTAAGCAGATTGACGAAGAAGTCGGCGGAGTCAAACAAGTTATCTATCGTGGTGTTGGATCAGTCGAAGACCAGCAAGGCGGGCCGGGCGGAGATGTCAGCTCTGGCAGCCATGTTGGGTCAATTACGGTGGAACTCGTCGAGAGTGGGAAAAGAACCGTCACTAGCGACGACCTCAATGCGAAGTGGCGTAAGAAAGTTCAAGAACTTGGCGGCATTCCAGGTGTCGAATCGCTGACATATGGTGCGCTATCCATGGGGCCGGGCGGCAAGCCCATTGAGTTCAAGCTGCTCGCTGAACCCGGCTCAGAAAACTCTTTGGAAGTGGCGGTCGAAGAATGCAAGGCAAAGCTCGAAACGTACGCCGGCGTCTTTGACGTTGACGATGACTCGCGCCCCGGTAAATGGGAGTTCCAAGTCTCCGTGAAAGAACGCGCGAAGTCGATGGGCATCAGTTCGCAAGAGTTAGCGGATACGATTCGTTCTTCGTACTACGGCACGGAAGTGATGCGTCTCCAACGCGGTCGCCACGAAGTAAAGTTGATGGTCCGCTATCCTCCCGAGCAACGTCGATCCTTGGCGAACCTTGAGGAGATTCGTGTTCGTACGACCGACGGCATCGAACGACCGATTACCGAACTTGCCGAAATCAAGGTGGTAAGAGGCTACAACGAGATTAATCGTCTGAATCAAAAACGGTCTATTACGGTTTCCGCTGACATTGACGAACTTGAAGCGAATTCTCGGCAGATCGTAAAAACACTTCAGACCGATTTTATGCCTGATCTGCTGGAAAAATATCCAGGGCTCAGTGTGGACTGGGAAGGCCAGCAGGAACAAACGCAAGAATCACTTAGTAGCCTGTTCAGGGCTACCGGTGTTGCGTTGTCGATCATGTTTGCGTTGCTGACGTTTCAATTTAAGTCGTATCTGCAGCCGTTCATCATCATGTTCATCATTCCGTTCGGGATCATTGGTGCGATTATTGGGCATGCTTGTCTTGGACTTCCGCTGACTTTGTTTAGCTTTTTCGGACTCGTGGCGCTAACGGGTGTGGTGGTGAATGATTCGATCGTTCTCATCGACTTTATCAACGCGCGAGTGAACAGCGGGGTCTCCGTCGATGAGGCGGTTGTCGAAGCGGGTGTACGTCGCTTTCGTCCGGTTTTGCTCACAAGCGCAACAACTGTCGCTGGTCTTGTTCCAATCTTGATGGAAACAAGTTTGCAAGCGCAGATACTGATTCCTATGGCCACGAGTTTGGCGTTCGGATTGCTTCTTGCGACGATCATCGTTCTTATTCTTGTTCCGACGTTGTATCGCAATAGGCGAATCATCGAAGTGGTTCTATCTATCGGTAGCATCGGAACTGTCGTACAACTGGGAACTATGTTTTTTAATTGGGCCTTGCGTGGTTAGCATGCTGCCAGCATTGTGAGAACGAAATGCGTATTGCCATGTGGTCAGGGCCACGCAACATCTCAACGGCGATGATGCGATCATGGGGGAATCGAGACGACTGTACGGTTGTTGATGAACCGCTGTATGCGTTCTATTTGAGTAGCACCGGGCTCGATCATCCCGGTCGAGCGGAAACGCTTTCGTCGCAGCCTCACGACTGGCAAACTGTCGCCGAGTACCTAACTGGCCCGATTCCGGATGGAAAAACGTTTTGGTACCAAAAACAAATGGCTCATCATTTGTTACCCGCCGTTGATCATGCCTGGATTTCGCAGCTAGAAAACTGTTTTTTGATTCGCGATCCGCGTGAGATGTTGACGTCGCTGATTGAGTTTATTCCTCAACCTACTGCCGCCGATACTGGCTTGCCACAGCAAGTGGAGCTGTTCAATCGTTTGCGTGAATCGACCGGCGCATTACCGAACGTTATTGATTCGAAAGACGTGCTCGACGACCCACCAAAGATTCTGCGAACACTTTGCGAGGCATTGTCGATTCCGTTTGATGATGCCATGCTGAGTTGGCCGCCAGGGGCACGCGAAACGGACGGCGCTTGGGCGCCGTATTGGTACGAGAAAGTGAATCCAACTACGAAATTCGCACCCTACCGTCCGAAGCCTGACCAAGTTCCAGACGAACTAGCAAGCGTGCACGAAGAATGCATTGAACTATACGAACAACTCTACCCTCATCGCCTTCACTAGGTCGTTCGGACCCGCCACTATGCTGCAGAAATTCGATCCACGCAACGAAAACATCCAAGTCAACATCGACGGGCAGCTCTACCACCGCGACGAAGCGAAAGTGAGCGTTTTTGATTCGGTAGTGCAGGGCGGCGATGCGGTTTGGGAAGGGCTCCGTGTCTACGATCGGCGAATCTTTTGTTTGACCGAACATCTCGATCGACTGCGGGAATCTGCGCTCGCGATGGCATTCACTCAGATTCCTTCGCACGAAGAAATCACTGCCGAAATTGCAAAGACGCTTGAAGCGAACGACATGTACGACGAAGCGCACATTCGTTTGACTTTGTCCCGGGGACGAAAGATCACATCGGGCATGGACCCGCGGCTAAACCAATTCGGCCCGACGCTCATCATCCTGGCCGAGTTCAAGAAACCGGTCTACGACAAGTCCGGATTGAAGATGATGACGTCGTCCATCCGTCGACCAAATCCTGACGTCGTCGACCAAAAAATCCACAACAACAATCTAATCAACTCAATTCTCGCCAAGATCCAAGCAACAGCATGCGGTGCTGATGATGCGATCATGCTCGACTCGCGTGGCTTCATTGCGGAAACAAACGCCACGCATTTGTTCATTGTCGAAAAGGGAAAGCTCAGCACGTCGCAGGTCTACGCATGTCCAGGCGGAATTACGCGAATGAAAGTTTTGAGGCTGTGTCGTGAAAATGAAATTCCCTGCCACGAACGCAATATCACGCTTGCCGAAATGTACGCGGCCGACGAAGTGTTCTGCACAGGAACCATGGGCGAACTCGCTCCCGTCACGGAAGTTGACGGACGGACAATCGGCTCCGGATCCGCGGGACCATTGTGTTTGAAGTTGAGCGAACTCTACCGTAAGCTTACCGAGACTGAAGGCACCGTTGTCGTGTAGTCAAGTCGATGCTTCCCACGACAAGTTAATAGCACACTCGATCCGAATAGATTAGAAGCACCATGATAAGGCAGAACACTCTTCTCCGTTCTATCATCATTGTTTGGACCTTGATGGCCAGCATGCTCTTGTCCGCATCTCACGCCCAAGATGCCACCAAGAAAAAGAATCGTAGACCGAAGCCCAAGGTGGTCGGCCCGGCGGTGGGCGGCAACAAAGCAACACCGATAGACCGCATCACGGCGGCCGATGGTTTTAAGGTCGAGTTGCTCTACTCTGTTCCCGGCACGGACCAAGGATCGTGGGTCAATCTCTGCGAAGACGGCAAGGGTCGACTGCTGGTAAGCGATCAGTTTGGCGGGCTCTATCGAATCACGCCTCCCGCCCCAGGAACGGCACTTTCCCAAGCGGGCGTCGAAAAAGTTCCCGCGCCGATTCGCGCAGTCAACGGCATGCTGTGGATGAACGACTCACTTTATGTCGGTGTGAATGACTACGAACAGAAGATTAAGTCAGGTGTGTACCGCATCACCGACAGCGATGGCGATGACATGCTTGATGCAGTTGAATTACTGCATCACGTTCATTCAAAAAGTGACCACGGCGTCCATGCACTCATGCCGACGCCGGACGGAAAAGCCTTGTACTTGATCACCGGTAACAACACGAAGCCGCCTGAATTGGCCGACAGCTCACAGGTCCGACAAGTATGGGGTGAAGACCATTTATTGCCGAGCATGCCAGACGGTCGTGGTCACAATCGAGGTGTTCTCGCGCCGGGCGGGATCATTTACCGAATGTCTTTGGACGGAAAAGAATTCGAAGCATTCGCTTCCGGTTTCCGAAATATCTTTGACGCCGCCGTGAACCGTGATGGCGAATTGTTCACTTACGACGCGGACATGGAATACGACTTCAACACGCCGTGGTACCGACCCACGCGAATCTGCCATGTTACGAGCGGCGCGGAATTTGGCTGGCGCAACGGCGCTGGAAAACGTCCTACCTTTTACGAAGACAACCTTCCGCCGGTGCTAGACATTGGTCCCGGATCGCCGACGGGCGTCACCTTTGGCTACGGCGCGAAGTTCCCCGCAAAATATCAAGACGCTTTGTTTGCGCTCGATTGGAGCTGGGGAAAACTCTATGCCGTTCACCTCGAGCCGTCCGGTTCGACCTACACGGCGACGAAAGAAGAGTTTGTAACGGGAGCACCACTGCCGATCACCGATGCCATCATTCATCAAGGCGACGGTGCGATGTACTTTACGATCGGCGGTCGTCGGGTTCAGTCGGGTCTGTACCGGGTGAGTTACGTTGGAAATGAGTCGACCGAGCTCGCCGATACCCAGCCAACAGAGAACGCAGCTAGGTCCGAACGTTATGCGTTGGAAGCGTTTCACGGCAAGCAGGATACTGCGGCCGTCGGTGCCGCTTGGCCATATCTAGGGCACCATGACCGATTCATACGTTTTGCGGCGCGCACAGCAATTGAGCACCAGAATGTTGAACTCTGGGCTGATCGAGCGTCCAAAGAATCCGACCCAAAAAAGCAAATCACGGCCTTGCTCGCACTCGCGCGTGTGACGGGAGTGTGCCCTAAGCATCGAAGCGACGACACACCGGACGTCGATCTTGCCATGCGAGACAAACTGCTTACCGCGATCACCGAAATCGATGCCTCTGAACTTTCGCAGGAGAATCAGTTGGCGTTGTATCGCGCAACGCAGATCGTTCTCACCCGATTTGGTATGCCAGATGATGCGCTGGTTGCAAAGCTAGTCGAAAGTTTTGATCCAATGTATCCCGCGAAGACTCCGGAGTTGAATTGGTTGTTGTGCGAGACGTTGGCCTATTTGCAGTGTCCAACCGTTGCCGGCAAGACAATGAAACTGATTGCCGACGCGCCGAATCAAGAGGAGCAAATGCAGTACGCTCGATCGATCCGATTTCTGACCGAAGGCTGGACTCCAGAACTGCAAACGGCCTACTTTGAATGGTTTTTGAAAGCGGCGAACTACCGAGGCGGCGCGAGCTTCGCAAAGTTCATTGAATTCATACGCACCGACGCGGTTGCTTCACTCAGCGACGAACATCGAGAAGCGATGGCGGAGTTGCTCGCCAGGAAGCCAGAGAAAAAATCTGCGCTCGAAAACCTAGGGGCGATATTTGCGGGACGACCCGAAAACAATTGGACGCTCGACGAACTTTCGGCGGCTTGCAAAACGGATCTCAAGAAACGCGATTTCGTCAATGGACGTAAGATGTTCGCCGCCAGCGGTTGCTATGCTTGCCATCGTTTTCGCGATCAAGGCGGTATGACGGGTCCCGATCTCACCTCTGCCGGTCGACGGTACTCGCCGCACGATCTAGTTGATCAAGTCGTCAATCCAAGTAAGGTGATCAATGAGCAGTTCTCAGCAACAACGGTGCTCACATCCGATGGTGAGGTCTTCACTGGCGTGGTTGTCAATCTAAACGGCGATACGATGACGTTGAACACTGATCTTTCGGATCCAAACCAACGCGTGAACATAGACCGCAAGTCAATCGAAGAACAGTCAATCTCAAACGTTTCCGCGATGCCAACCGGCCTCTTTAATCGCATGACGAAGCAAGAGATTTTGGATTTGGTTGCGTACGTCATCAGTGGTGGCGATGACCAGCATGAATATTTTACGAAGTAAGAATTTCCAAACGCTAGAACTAGCCACATACACTTTTGCGAAACACGAACAGATGAAGACAACCATTTTTGTGTCTCTACTTTTTGCCACGTGTCTCACCGCAGTTCACGCAGAAGACTGGCTTGAATTCCGAGGGCCAACCGGGCAAGGCACGACGACAGCGACAAACATTCCTACTGAATGGGGTCCCGATTCGAACGTCTTGTGGAAGAAAAAGATTGCCGGAAAAGGTTGGTCTTCGCCGGTAGTCGATGGAGATCGAATCTACCTAACGACGGCCGTGCCCATTGGCGAAGAAAAAGTTGCCAGTGAGAGCAAATTCAAAAAGAAAGTCGAAAACGCATTCTCGCTTCGAACAGTTTGCCTCGACAAACAAACCGGCGACGTGATTTGGAACGTTGAAGTGTTTCAGGTTCCGCCGGAGACAGGCATTCATCCAAAGAACAGTCACGCTAGTCCTACGCCATTGATGCACGGCGATCGAATTTACGTTCACTTTGGAACGTTCGGTACCGCGGCGCTCGACTTGTCCGGAAAGGAAATCTGGAAGAAGACGATCGAGTACAAACCCGTCCACGGTAGTGGCGGCTCGCCCGTGCTATTCGAAGACCTGCTGATCTTCAGCTGCGACGGCGGAGAAGACCCGTTTGTGATTGCTCTCGATGCGAACTCCGGCAAAGAACGTTGGAAGACTCAGCGACAAGACTTCGATGGCCGAACGTTTTCATTTTCCACTCCGTTGTTGATCGAGGTCGACGGCACGACCACGCTCGTGAGTGCCGCAAGCGACGCAGTGTTCGGCTATGATCCGAAAACGGGCGAGCAAACGTGGGTCGTTCAGTATCCGGATAAATGGTCGATCGTCCCGCGTCCCGTTTTTGCAAATGGTTTGATTTTGATTTGCACGGGCTACGAAGGTCCTGCTGAATTGTTGGCGATCCGTCCTAGCGGAAAGGGCGATGTCACAGATACTCACATCGCGTGGCGCGAAGACAAGTTTGTTCCGCACAATCCATCGCCGGTCGTTCACGAAAACGCTGTCTACCTCGTCAGCGATAGCGGTATCGCCTCCTGCCGTGACCTCGCAACGGGCAAGCTGCATTGGAAAGAGCGCCTTGGCGACGATCATTCGGCATCGCCCTTCATAGCCGAAGGTAACATCTACTTTCTGTCAGAAGAGGGCGCGTGCACGGTCGTCAAAGCGATGTCGTCCGAGTATCAGGAACTCGCGAAGAACGACGTCAAAGAACAAACGTTGGCGTCGATGGTTCCACTTGATTCCGGGATTCTATTACGGACCGAAACACAGCTCTACCGAATTGGCAAGTAGCATCATTGGGTACCGCCGAGGGACGCGAAATGATTCGTTCGCTCTGCGGATGCAAACCAGGTTGGCTGGGATAGCAAGGGTTAGCCCGCGACGAACATGATCCACGGCGTTCCAATGACCAAATAGATCAGCGTCGCCGCGAGCACCGTTATGCCGCCGTATTTGTAGACTTCGCCCATAGTTAAATACCCGCTGCCAACGAATATTGCGTTCGCGGAACTCGCTTGCGGAGTTAGTGGCGAAAAGAAGTTCGTGGCCAGTAGCAGCATTATCGCCAACAATCCACCAGGAACGCCGGCTCCCAGTCCGACCGAAAGAAAAATCGGATACACGGCAAACATGTGCGCCGTTTGGCTTACGAAAAAGTAGTGCATCAACACATACGCGACGACGAGCAACACGTACACAACTGGCCAAGAAAAAGGAGCAACCCACGCTGCCGCGCCCTGCCCTATCCAGTGCATGAATCCGAAGTCATTCAAGTGTTTGGAAAGCGTGTAGAGCGAAGCAAACCAGACGAAAGTAGTCGGCCCATTGCTCCCGCGTACATCCTCGAGCGAAACCACACGTGTCAGCATCAGCACGAACAGGCCTCCGATTGCGACCGCGGTGCTGTCCACGCCCAGTACTCCCTTCAACGCCCAGAAAACGATCATGACGAGGAACACTCCCCCCATAACTTTTTCGTCACGTGACGGCGGACCCATTTCGCGTAGTCGTTGTTTTGCGGTCTCGGGTGCGTTGGGAGTTAGCTTGACCTCCGGCGGGAAAACTCGGTAGAGCAAATAGGGAAGCAGCACGACACCCAGCAGCGTCGGAACGCTAGACGCAGCGAACCACCGAAGGAAGTCAACTTCTTCACCGATCAACTTCGACGCCAACTCTGCGCCGGCCGGATTGGCTGCCATCGCAGTGAGCCAAAGCCCCGACGATAGCGAAAGCCCAATGATGCTCGCCATAACCAAAAACGCGCCGACCTTGCCTCTTGCTTCTGCTTCGGGTGGCGAGCCACTGCTTCTGGCGACTGAATCAACGATGGGAAACAACACGCCCGACCGCGCGGTGTTACTTGGAAACGCAGGCGAAATCAAAACATCCGTTGCGACTAAAGAGTAAGCCAATCCCAACGTCGATTTTCCGAAGCGTCCTATGATCATGTACGCTAGTCGTTCGCCGAGTCCTGATTTAGCGAACCCGATCGCAATCGTAAACGCGACAACGATCAAAATGATGAAGCCTGCCGAGAAACCCGAGTAGCCTTCGGCGGTCGTTAGTACTCCGGTCAAGATCGCGATCGCGAGGGAACCAATCGCCGCGACGAAGATGGGCATCGCGTCACAAAGAATCAACGCGATTGTGGCGGCGAATAAGACAAAGAGTCTCCATGCGCGTTGGCCTGGAACAGTTGGCGGCGAGGGCTTGCTTGCCGTGGAGGTCGACAAACGTTTTTCCGTCTCAGTGGCCACCGCTTTGCCTACACGTATCACCGCCGCGGCGTCGAGACCTTCGAACGTTTCGTTTGCACCGGACGAGAGAATTCTATCCGCTTCCCACAAACGCACGTCCGCCTGTTTTGCAATGTCGGCAAGCGTACCTGCTTCTTGCAAACCTTTTGGCGGAGTCACAAACCAAAGTGCACAACCGATCAGAACAACAACGACCATTACCCAAAGTTTGTTCTTGCGCATGCTCGATTACCCTTTTGTAGTGCGGGCGGAAGCCACCACTACTTTGCACCAAGTTTAGTCAGATGCTCGACCATTTCTTTTCGGCCACGGTCTTTTGCGTACTTCAGAGCGGTCCAACCAGAACCATCCTCCGCGTTGATATCTGCTCCGGCTTCGATCAGCAAATCGACTAGCTGCAAACAGATTTTCGGTCCCCACTCGGCGGCGTGGTGCAGTGGTGTCATGTCTGATTCGTATTCATCGGCGTCGTTGACGTCGGCGTTTGCGGCGAGAAGTGCTTTACAGATTTCTGGTGCAGCATCGTTGTTGCGACGTGGTCGGACCGCCCAATTCAATGGCGTCGATCCCTCGCGACGTTGACTCACAAGTTCGACATCGCGATCTAGTTCAATATGGACGACGTCGGCCATGCCGAACGTACACGCCGTGAAGATGTCGACTTTGGCGCCGGCTTCCAAAAGAAAATCGACAACTTGCTCGCACTCGTCGCAGACTCCGTAGATCAACGCAGCTCGTTGAAGCGGAGTCCTCCCGTTGCCGTCTTCAGCGTTCAACAAACTGATATCGGCGGTGAGCAGTTTTTTAACTTCTTCTAGCAAACCGGCTCGGGATGCAGTCCAAATGTCGCACGTGAAACCGAGATTTATCGCCTTTTTTATTGCGGCTCGATGGCCGAGGCGATGCCAGACAACTCGCTCTGCTGAACGACGTAAGGCAACTCGTACGGACTCGTCCGATAGCGATTCTTGGTCGACTTCTACGCTCTCGAGCAGTTCAACGTCGCCTTCATCCAAGGCTTGCAGAATTTTTACAATCGCGGACAACTGATTTCTTTCTTCTTGTGAACTGCGACCGCAAAAACGACGTAGGACACGCACTGAAGGCGAGATCGATCGTGTGTGCGTCTTTCCATTTTGTTCCCAGCGATGTGGACGGCCAGCATCGCAATTCGTTTTAATTTGCGTTGATACTAGCGTATTCGTATGATTTCACGTATGGCGTGACGTCGTCGTATCCCACCAAGTACTCTGGAACTTTCCGCCAACACGTTGCGTCCAAAGCTAAATGCGGGCAGTTTAAGACAGCACGTCTTCACTTGCCGATATATCCGGTTATAATCGCCGACATCGATCGTTTGGTTGCAATAAAACTCTGCAACTTGCGAACGCTCGTTGATCACTCACCGCAGTCGAACAGAAAAGAGGCACGAGATGGCAACGGTAAATCCTCCTGCGCAGAAACTAAGCTCTAACGATGTTCAAGCTATCGACGAGTTGCGGAAAGTTCATCAAGGACTGCGCGATGAGTTGGCTCGGGTCATTGTTGGTCAGTCGGAAGTAATCGACCAGCTGGCGATTTGTTTCTTTGCTCGAGGTCACGCGTTACTGATGGGCGTGCCGGGTTTGGCTAAGACGCTGCTGATTAGCAAGCTTGCCGAGACTCTGCATTTGGAATTCAATCGTATCCAGTTTACGCCTGATCTGATGCCGATGGACATCACCGGTACGGACATCTTGCAGGATACAGGTGATGGAGGTCGCGAATTCAATTTCGTGAAGGGTCCCGTCTTCGCGAATATCGTACTTGCAGACGAGATCAACCGTGCTCCGCCCAAAACTCAAGCTGCGATGCTTGAGGCGATGCAAGAACGCAAAGTCACGGTCGTTGGCAAGACGTTTGATTTGCCTTCGCCGTTTCTCGTGCTTGCCACGCAGAATCCAGTGGAACAAGAGGGAACGTATCCGCTTCCAGAAGCACAGCTTGACCGCTTTATGTTTTTGATCGAGATCGACTATCCGTCCGAAGCGGAAGAGATTCAAATTGCGAGAACGACAACCGGCGAGGATCTGCCTACGCTCGACAATCTAATGAAAGCCGAAGACATTCTGCGAATGCAGAGTCTTGTCCGGCGTGTTCCTGTTCCGGATCACATCTATCAATACGCTGCGAAGCTTGTACGAAAGACTCGACCTGCTGGCGACACCGCGCCGGATTGGTTGAAGCATTTGGTTTCGTGGGGTGCTGGTCCTCGAGCCGTGCAAAACTTGATTCTTGCCGCGAAGGCTCGAGCGGCGTTGAACGGTAGCTACATGGTTCGCCTGGAAGACATTCAAAAAGTCGTGGCTCCTGTTTTGACGCATCGGATGATCACGACGTTCGCGGCTCAGTCGGAAGGCGTTTCTGCGAAACAGATTGTGCATCGATTGGCTGAAGAAACTGACGTCGAGGAGACTTAGAAGAAGACGTTGCCACGGTTCGGTGTAACGAACGACGACAACACCACGTGAGATTCTTATCCCAAACGCCTGCCTGCCGATCCCATGGTTCCCAATCAAAACGCCCGCAGCTTTCTCGATACGCAAGTGCTCTCGCGACTTGCCGGGATACCACTGTTCGCTCGGCGACCGATGCAGGGGAACGTTTCTGGTATGCACCAAAGTCCCCACCGCGGTTCAAGTGTTGAGTTTGCGGAGTATCGAAAGTACGTGCCAGGCGATGACCTGCGCCGGATGGATTGGCGAGCTTACGGGAGATCGGAAAAGTACTTTGTCAAAGAGTTCGAGGCCGACACGAATTTGCGATGTTGCCTCGTCGTCGATACCAGCGGATCGATGGACTATGGTTCGAGCGAGATAACGAAGCTCGAGTATGCTCGGCGAATTGCGGGATCGATCGCTTACTTGGCGGTCGCGCAAGGAGATGCGGTTGGGCTCTCTTGTGTTGCGGATGGAATTGTGAAGAGCCTTCCGCCCAAGCGAAATCCGTCGCATTTGCGAACACTCTACGATTTACTTGAACGAGCGAAACCGGAAGGTCCAACGAATCTTGTTCCGACTCTGCATGAGTTAGCGGAGACCATTCGACAGCGTGCACTCATCATCTTGGTGTCGGATCTGTTCGTCGATCCGTTCGAGCTTCGCGATTGCTTTCAGCATTTGCAGTTCCGTCGTCATGATTTGGCGGTGTTCCATCTGTACGATCCGCTGGAGTTGAGCTTCGATCTCCGTCGTCCAACGCGATTCCTTGACATGGAAGGTGGAAATTCGATCTTCTGCGAGCCTAACGAAATCGCGGATCGTTACCATCGTGCTCTTGAGGAATACCGAACCGAAATCAAACGGCTAACGGTGGAAGCCGCAGTGGACTATCACGAAGTTTCACTGGAGGACGACTACGAGCAAACACTCTCGCGATTCTTGGTGGGGCGAACGCGTCGGAAGGGAGGGGCAGCTTGAACTTCTTGCAACCCTACATGCTGTACGCGGCCCCGTTCATCGCGCTGCCGATCATTATTCACCTCATTAATCAGCGCCGTTACCAAACGATGCGTTGGGGTGCGATGCGTTTTCTGTTGACCGCGAATAAAATGTCGACGGGGTACGCCAAAATTCGCCAGTGGTTGATTCTTGCTTGTCGAACACTGGCAATCGCCGGACTTGTCTTTGCCGCATGCCGTCCTCTGGCGAGTGGCTTTCTCGGACTGTTCGGTGGAGCTCGTGCGGACACAACGATAGTGTTACTGGATCGCTCGCCGAGTATGTCGCAAAAAGGTGATGCGGGTACGTTGACAAAGCGAGAGGCGTCGCAGCAGCAGTTAGTGGACACGCTGAAGAAGCTCAATTCTGCCCACTGGGTGTTGATCGAAAGCGATCGTGTGACACCGCGAGAATTGGATTCGATCGATACGTTGTTGGACTTGCCTGATCGCGGCGTTAGCAGCGCGTCGGCTGATGTGCCCGCGATGTTAGACGCAGCATCGAAATACATCGAAAACAATCAAACGGGACGGACTGATATTTGGATTTGCTCGGACATGCGAGCCAACGATTGGCAAAATCGGAATGCGGAATGGAAAAGGCTTCGCGATAAGTTCTTAGCTTTCCCGCAAGGCATTCGTTTTCATTTGTTCGGTTACGCAAGCCCATCGCCGGAGAATCTGGCTGTGGAGGTCACCGAAATAGAACGTGTTGCCAGTGAGTCGGGTGCAGAGTTGGTAGTTTCGTTGCGGTTGTCTCGCGAGGAAGCCGTAACAGAAGCGACTAGCGTTCCAGTGCAATTTGAAATCGAAGGCGGACGCTCGCAAGTAGTTGTTGAACTAACCGGCAAGGAGTTTGAACTTCGAGGTCATCGGATACCGATCGATTCGTCACTCACGCGTGGGTTTGGACGCGTTTCGATTCCGGCGGACTCGAACGATGCCGATGATGAATTCTTTTTTGCTTTCGACAAACCACATCCGCGTAACTCAGTGTTGGTCATGGAAGACATTGACCAAGCCGCAGCGATGAAATTTGCCGCTGAAGTTCCGCCGAACAGTTCGGTGGAATGCCAGGCGGAAGTGATTGAGCCTCACCAGGTTGACGCGATCGCGTGGGAGTCGGTCTCGCTGGTGCTCTGGCATGCACCTTTACCCAAGGGGCCGACGGTGAAATTGCTAGAAGATTACGTGGGTCGCGGCGGTCAGATCATTTTCTACCCTCCAGAATCCCCCGAGGGCGAATCGTTCTCTGGCGTAAGCTGGACGGAATGGAAACGAACCAACGATCCGGTTTCCGTCACGAATTGGACAATGGACCAAGACTTGCTCGCCAACAGTATCAGCGGAATGTCTCTGCCGGTTGGCGAACTCGAAACACTGCGATATTGCCCACCCAGCGGTGACCTCACCACACTCGCCTCACTTGATGGTGGCGACGCGTTATTGAGTCGCCTGCCGACAACAAACGGCGGCGTCTATTTTTGTAGTACGACAACTTATCAGGCCGACTCGACGTTGGCATCGAACGGAGCTGTGTTGTACGTCGCGATCCAACGGGCGTTGGGTAACGGTGTTCAGGTTCTAGGCAAAGCTCGGCAGGCAACTGCAGGCAAAGTTACGTCTGCGGACGAACTCGCGGGATGGCAACAACGCGCTGGTTCGGAAGATGTGATGTCGACCGAATACGGCTACAACGCCGGAGTCTACCAGCGTGACGAACGGTTGGTCGCGGTTAATCGAGCGACTGCCGAAAACCATGCAGCGATTCTTTCTGATGAACAGTTGAACGGCCTGTTCGACGGTCTCGATGTTTCCCTTGTGCGAAATGAAGTTGGCGCACAGGCGTCACTTGTCCAAGAGATTTGGCGAACGCTTTTGATCATGATGATCGTCATGCTGCTTGCCGAGGCACTATTGTGTGTGCCTCGCAAGTTGAAGCCGATGGAAGAAAAGAATTCGATCTTCCGCGAACGTGCTGAACGGGATGCCGTCCTCAAAGAAATGCAGGGGGCCGCATGAATTTCCTTGAGCCACTAACGTTGCTGTGGGAACCGTGGACACTGGCGCTCGCGGCGATCTTTGTTCTTGCAACCGCCGGCGTTTGTTTTTTTTCGTGGCGTCGCGCTGGCTACACGCTGTGGTTCGGTATGCTCGAGCTGCTTCGGTTTGCGATCGTGATGCTCGCTGCGATCTTGCTGAATCAACCTGAGTGGGTACAGCAGTTTCGTCCCGATGAAAAACCCAGCGTCGTGATTTTGTATGACGATTCGGTCAGCATGGCGACGCGTGATGTGACAAGTGCGAAATCCGCAGGAGTCAAAACGCGCCGTGAATCTATTTCTGAGCTCGCAAAAGACGAAACTTGGGCGACGCTTAGCGAGACAATGAATGTTGTTGTCCAGCCGTTCAGCGGAATGGCAAAAGAGCCGCCTATCACTCGCGAAGAAGAGCAAGCAGGCGATGGTAATGCAGAAACCAGCATGTCGCGGGGAACCAACCTGCATCAACCTTTGATGGATGCTGGCGAAAAGTATACCAATCTGCGCGCCGTGGTAATGATCTCGGATGGAGATTGGAACGAGGGTTCTCCGCCGGTTAAGGCCGCCACGCAATTGCGTTTGGATGCTGTGCCGGTCTACACGATGGCTGTGGGCAGTCCGGCTCGCTTGCCCGATGTCGAACTGCTAAGCGTCGACGCACCCACGTTCGGCGTAGCAGGCAAGGCAGTGCGTGTTCCGTTTACTATCGAAAGTTCGTTGCCTCGTGAATTCGTCACGACCGTTTCGTTGAAAGTTGACGACGAAACGTTGACCAAAGAAGTTCGCGTTGCAGCAATGAGCCGTACGACGGACGCGATACTTTGGAAGCCGCAAGAAACGGGTGACTACACGTTGACAGTGGACATTGGCAAGCACACGGATGAAATGCTGCCGGACAATAATTCCCTAGAGACGCCGATATCGATTCGACACGAGAATCTCCGAGTTCTCGTTGTCGAATCGTATCCGCGTTGGGAATATCGATATCTGCGAAACGCTCTCTCGCGTGATCCGGGCGTCGAGGTTTCGTGTCTACTGTTCCATCCGGCATTGAAAAACGTCGGTGGTGGCAATGCCGATTACATCAAGGCATTTCCGGAAGGGCTCGAGGAGCTCTCCGAATATGACGTCGTGTTCTTAGGAGACGTTGGTCTAGACGACGGACAGCTGACGCCGGAGCAATGTCGATTGTTGAAGGGGCTCGTTGAGTTTCAAGCCAGCGGGCTCGTGTTTATTCCCGGTTGGCAAGGTCGGCAACATACGCTGCGTGAAACGGAGCTGAACGAGTTGTATCCCGTGGTGCTCGACGATGGTCAGCCGGACGGTTGGGGCTCGCGAACACCAGGTCACTTCGAATTGACGGAACTCGGGCGGCGAAGTCTGCTGACAAAGTTGGCCGATACCCAAGATGACAACATGTCGGTGTGGGAGAACTTGCCGGGTTTTCAATGGTACGCTCCTGTGACGCGGGCCAAAGCAGGCTGTGAAGTGTTGGCCGTTCATCAAGACATTCAAAACGAAAACGGTCGACTGCCGTTGTTGGTCACGCGAACCTTCGGTGCAGGTAAGGTTCTGTTTATGGGTACCGACGGTGCTTGGCGTTGGCGTGAAGGGGTTGAAGATAAGTACCACTATCGTTTCTGGGGCCAAGTTGTCCGTTGGATGGCCTATCAACGCAACATGGCGAAGGGCTCGTCCATGCGATTTCACTACACGCCCGACCAACCACAGCTGCGGCAGACTTTGTCGATGCACGCAAACGTGATGGAGAACAGTGGTGAGCCGCTTACCAAAGGTACCGTGACCGCTCGAATCACTGCTCCTTCCGGCCAAATGGAAACCGTGCGGTTTGCGCCTTCAGTGGAAGATGAATGGGGCGTTTTTCAAGCTCGTTTCAACACGAAGGAACCGGGACGGCACGAGGTTACATTGTTCTGCAAAGAAACGGACTCTTCGCTCGAAGCATCGTTCTTCGTTCAGGGCGACAAGGTTGAACGCATTGGCAAACCAGCTCGTCCCGATGTGCTAGAAGAAATCTCACGCGTCACAAAAGGTAAAACGCTTGACGCGAAAGATATCGATGGTGTCCTGAAATCACTCGCTGCCATTCCCGAACCACCGCTTGCCGTGCGTCGCACGTCATTGTGGAGTCATCCGCTCGCCATCGGCGCGATGATTGGGTTGCTTGGACTGTTTTGGGTGGGCAGAAAAGCGGGTGGGTTGATATGAGCGGGAGCGATATCGTACGCGATTTTTATGCAACCTATTTTGCAAACAAGGCGCGGTTGAATGATCTGAAGAATCAGGCCATCGAAAAGGCAAGATCTAGGCGGCTCGTCAACAGGCGAAGCCATGCAGAGAAATTGCCGCGCATCGAAAAGTTAGAAGTGTTTATGGCCGCGCTGCACAAGCTGAATGAGTACGATCAACAGATAATCTCTTTGCGTCTTATAAAGCGATATTCAAATGCGCGGGTAGCTGAGGCGATGGGCCTAGACGAGTCCAGTGCGTCGATGCGTTACTTGCGCGCGATGCGTCGCTTGAGAAATATTTTGAGCCAGTAAATTCGAATTCGGTCCAAACTTGGAACCAAGGATCAAACATGAACGGAACTGAACAAGTACGGCTTTCGCTGCCCGAGTCGCTGCGACGAAAACTGAAGGACTTTCGCACACGAGTGTGGAGCGTGAAGTCGTTGGAGGCAATCGCGATCGTCGTACTAGGCATCTTCGTCGCCTATCTTGCGGTGTATGTGCTTGATCGAATGTTCGACACCCCCGGCCAAATTCGAGGGCTGCTACTCGCGGGTGCAGCGCTCGTCTGTTGTACGTTGCCTTGGATGTTGTACCGATGGGTCTGGCGTAAACGTCGCCTCGATCAACTCGCCATTCTTCTGCGTCACAAGCATCCGTCCGTTGGCGATCAGTTGCTCGGTATTATCGAGCTTGTAGACAACGAGGAAGAGCAAGCACGTTCCCGTGAACTTTGTGAGGCTGCGGTCAAGCAAGTTGCAGCTGAAGCCGAAACTCGAGATCTGACGAATGCCGTTCCGCATCCACGACACAAATTGTTCGCTGGTCTAGCTGGCGCGGGCGTGGTTGCATCCCTTGTGCTTCTTGTTTATTCGCCAGCTGCGACTGGAAATGCGTGGGCTCGGTATTTGATGCCCTGGCGCGATACTCCGCGATACACGTTTACGATGATCGAAGGACAAGAGGATCATCAAGTTGTGCCACATGGTGAACTGTTTCCGTTTGAAGTTCGTTTGGATGAAAACACGCGTTGGCGACCCGAAACAGCGCAGATTCAAATTGCTGGTGGCGAGCCGATTGTTGCCGCGCTGGAAGACGGTTCATACCGATTCGATTGTCCGCCGCAACTCGCCGATACCACGGCGAAGTTGAGCGTCGGTGACTATGCACAACGGTTTGCCATTGAACCCAAACTCCGACCGGAGCTTACCGAGATCGTCGCCGAAATCGAATTGCCCTCGTACCTCGAACGCGAAGAAAATCTGACGAAGGACGTTCGAGGTGGCACTGGCACGTTTGTTATCGGAAGCCGAGCAAAGCTAACCGCCGAAGCTAGTCGTGAACTCGAAAGTGCAACGATTGACGGTGTTGCTTCGGGAACTCGTGGATCGAAGTTCACGAGCGATTGGATTCCGATCGATGAAAACAAGACGTTATCAATTCGATGGACCGACAGCTTGAAGCTTGACGGGCCGAAGCCGTTTGAGCTCACTTTGAACAGTCGTGAGGATGATGCTCCAGCGATCGTCTGTGAAGGAATGCAACGCCAACGGGTCGTACTGGATTCTGAAACGCTGCAATTCAATGTGCGCGGCGTTGACGATTTTGGCATCAAACGAATCGGCATGGAATGGATGGGCTTTGATACCACGATGACGTCTCAACCCGCTAAAGGGGAACGACTTTTGGGTGCGGGATCGCCGACAAAAGCAGAGCTAACGGTCGCCGGTACCTTCTGTGCAAAGACGTTGGAGATTAGTCCTCAGCCCGTTCATCTTCGCATGTTCGCGGAAGATTATTTGCCTGATCGCGAGCGCGTTTACTCGCCGATCTACACGCTTTACATTCTTTCGCCAGAAGATCACGCGATCTGGATTACGGATCAACTCAGCAAGTGGCATCGTCATTCGTTGGACGTCCGCGACAAAGAGCTACAGCTCTACGAAAAGAATAAGCAACTGCGTGACATGGAGACGGCGAAGCTCGACGATCCGAAAACGCGGCGAGAGATCGAACGGCAAGCGGCTGGCGAGCGAACAAACGGACGGCGACTCAATCGTCTCACGTCGATTGGCGAAGACCTTGTAAAGCAAGCGTCCAGGAACAGCGAGTTTGGTGTCGGCCATCTCGAGAAGTGGGCGGAGATGCTGCAGACGCTGAAAGACATTTCGGCGAATCGCATGCCGTCGGTTGCTGACTTGTTGAAGGACGCAGCCAAGTCGGAGCAACTAGCGCAAGCTGGTCCCAGCAAACCAAATAACCAAGAGTCAGGTCCGCAAGCTGGACAGAATCGGATGCCTCCGGGAAAGCCCGGTGCGTCTGAGGGCGATGACAAGAAGAAGCCTGCGGTACCAACGATTGTGGATTCAGAGTCGAGTCAACAGCCTCCAGATCTAACCGAAGAACCATCGGAGCCGGCACCCAGTAAACCTGGCTCACCACGTCTGACGTTGCCTGTTACGACATTGGCCGGCAAGGCAAAAGATGGCGGCGCGTGTCCGGCTGGTGAAAAGATGGATGAAGCGGTAACCGAGCAACGTGATCTGCTCAATGAATTTGAAAAGATCACCGAGGAGCTCAACAAAGTGCTGGCCAACCTGGAAGGCAGCACGCTAGTTAAACGGCTCAAGGCTGTTTCGCGAACGGAGTACAAAATCGCTGGCCGAATTGGCGACAGTGTCGACAACGCTTTTGGTTTGGCGAAGATCTCCAACAACGATGTCAAAACACTATTCACTTCGCTTGGCACAGAACAAAACGAAACGACACAAAAAGTTTCCTACATCATGGACGATATGCAGGCGTTCTATGAACGTCGTCGCATGGCGAAGTTTAAATCGATTTTGGAGGATATGGAAAACCAAGACGTGTTGGGGGCGCTCCGCGACATCTCGGATGAAATCGAAACGGAAAGCGGCGTCACGATTGCACAGTGCGAGTTTTGGTCGGACACGTTGGATCGGTGGGCGGAAGACTTGGTTGACCCAGCCGGTGGCGGAACGTGACCGGGCGGAAAATCGGCTGGCAGTTTGCCACCATCGATCGTTCTCGAGTGTCTTAAAATTCTCGAATCAGAAATAAACTTGCGTGAGGAAACTCGTGTTACTCAGCAGGCAAAGTCGGCAGTGCCGGAAGAAGAGCATCTGAAAAATGCGGAGAAGTTGACAACTACGCAAGACGAAATTGCGAAACGCACCCGCGACGTTGTCGACCGCATTCGTGAGTTGCCTGACGCAGAAGCGAATTTTGCAAAGGAAATCGGGTTGCTCGAAAAAGTTGCTTCCGTCATGGAAGAAGCCAAAGCAATTCTCGCAACCAATGAAACGGGAAATCCCGCAGTTGCCGCCGAAACGGAAGCGATCGAGTTGCTGCTGCAATCGAAGCGGATTAATCCCAATGGCGGTGGTGGTGGCGGAGCGAACCCAGGCGGCGGTGGTGGTGGCGATACATCCGATTCCGCAATCGCGATGCTAGGCAAAAGCAACAAGACCAAAGAAGTTCGTGAGGAAACGGGGATGGGGCAAACGACCGGAACGACCGGGTCAAAGTTGCCTCCGGAATGGCGAGCGGGAATCGACGAATACTTCAATCGTCTCGAAGGTGAGAAAAGTCCGAGCGGGAGTCTAACAGAATGAAGCTTCGATTCGCTTACTCGCTGATGGTTGCGTTCGGACTTTCGATTGCAATGTCTGGAGCCCAGGAAGTGGTGCTGGAGGTTGTCGAATTTGAAGCGGCAGAAGCACCGGCCGATGCCGCTCAGGCGGATATTGCAGTCGAGGCAGTAGTCGAAGATGAGGGCATCGTTGGGCAAGCGGTGGAAGGTTTTTTCAATCTAATCGGTGGTGGTTTCGGAGGCGGTCGTCAACCGGCCAAGGAGGCTTACACAAAAGACGTCGATAAGATCGAGACGAAAGCGGAGTTGGATAAGCTCGAAAAGGAACTTGCCCAGGACGCGAATTTGCAAGGCATGATGCCTCACTATAAAACGCAATTCAAAAGTCAGTGCAACGCAGAATTGCGTCTGTTGCATTTGGTTTGCAAATTGACCCGATCAGAGTTCCAAAACATCGAAAAGGACGTGCGACTAGCGAGCCAACGCTGCTTGATAAGTGTTTGTCAACAACAAGCGCAAATGATGCAGGGTATTCCGGTCAAAGCAAAGGCTAAAAGAGACACTCCGAATCAGCGGATGGAAAAAGTGCTTTTGCTCACGGCGGAGCGAGAATTGGACGCGGATCGACTAAAGAAATACAAAGCCGAACTCGACGAACGACGCGAGTTTCAAAAACAGGGGATTATTGGAATGTTGGTCAACAGCGTTGACTCATTGGTGATCCTCTCCGAAGGCCAGAGACCGAAAGTCGAGAAAATATTTGAAGAGAATTGGAATACGCAGTGGTTGTCGAGTCCCCAGTATCTAATGAACAGTGGCATCCAGTATGTGCCAAAAATTCCCAAAACAGAATTAGGTGACGTGCTGAGCGACGAGCAAAAAACAGTTTTCAAGTCAGTGCGGTGGCAACCTCAAAACAATGTTCAGTATTTCAACGGTTTCAACATGTTTGGTTTCGAGCAGAATCAACAAAATGACTTGGAAGACGAGTTAGAGTTTGCCCCGGAAGCAGAGGATCTTGCCGAGGGCAAAACAAAATGAGATTTCATGTCTTTGTCTTCACTCTATCGCTTCTGCCTGGCTACGCGCTCGCTCAGTTTCAACTGGACATTGAGCAGGTGGCGTTGACGGCCAACAGAGAAGTAGAAGTTGAGGTTAAGGAAGATGCTCAACAGCAGCACAACCACAATCCGTGGCGGGTCGACCAGAACTTGGATGGATGGATATTTAGCCAACATGGCAACGCCAAAACGGCAAAGCGTCATATTGAAAACCAACTCAAAGCGAAACTAGCGTCCTTCGACAGTCAATTCGGTCTGGACGACGACCAGAAAAGAAAGCTGCTTCTTGCGGGAAGGGGTGACATCGAAGACTTCTTCTCAGAAGTAGAAGGCATTCGAGATGAATTCAAAGACGAGCAGGACCAACAGAAGATTCAGCAGGTCTTTCAACGCATCCAACCATTGCAACAAAAGTTACAGAGTGGCCTCTTTCGTGGCGACTCGATTATGGAAAAGGTCTCGTTGCGGACGCTTAATGACGAACAGCGGGATACCTTCGCAAGAAATGAAGAGAGGCGGCTGAAGGCCAGCTACGATGCCGCCATCAAGATGACGATTGCCGAACTCGAAAAATCGACCCCATTCACAGCATCACAACGAAAAGACCTTGTCACCTTGCTCGAAGGTACTCCGACTCCGAAGAGTTTTGGGCAGTATGTTCCCTACTACGTGGTCTACCAATTAAGCAAGAATGGGAAGCAAGTGAAGGAGATCTTAGAGCCGGGGCAAGCAAAAGCGATGCAACAGGCCTTGGCTCAGGGGCAAGGGATGGAACAGTTTCTACGGCAAAATGGTTTCATCGATTAACGACAAGGGTCGACTCGCATGCTTCAATCATTACGCAATCCACTGGCGGTCGCCGTGTTAGGGTTCGTGGCGATGCCGAGTCTGGCGCGATCCCAACAAGGTTACGATCTAATCAACGATCTAGACTTGCTAGTGCCAGTGGCTGCAAAGAATTTCGATGCGATGTTGGAAGCTGATATCGATGAGATGGAAGATGGCGAACTAGGTAAGGTTGAAGTAGCGTTTACTGCTGCCGAGAGATCTCGCAGAACTCTCAGCCGGTACAAGGACTACTTTCGAGATTTGCACGACCGTGAGCTGTTGCTGTTGCATGCGGTTGTTCGGTTAAAGCGTTCCGAGTTTGAACCGATCAGCACGAAATTCAGTAAGGAAATTCGCAAAGCGTATTTGGTCGTTGTCCAAGAGGCGCTGAATCTGGAGAACGCCGAGAAGGCCGGCTGGAAACGGATCGCCAGAGAGGAAGACTCCGCCAGTCGTACGATTAGAGAGTTGCAGGATAAGTTGGTTCAGCTTGTGGAAGTTGAGTTGGATGCCAAGCGTGGGGCTCGCTACAAAACGGAGATTGATGCAAGGCGAGAGTTCGCGAGAGAGGCGATGATCGAATCGATGACCACCAGTTTATCGTTGAAGTTTGTGTTCTCGATTTCCCAACGCGAAAGCGTGGAACAAATCATTCGCGAACACTGGCAGGAATCGTGGCGAGGCAACGCATCAACGCTGATTGAAGATGGCGTTGGTTCGGTGCGAGGTTTTCCTAAGGATGAGCTATTCAATATACTGCGTGAAACACAAAAAGTGTTCTTCGAATCCATCCATTGGGAGCCTAAACCTGATCGAAGCGAGTTTGCGATTCACTCTCAAATAGCGATACGAAAGTCAGCATTGTGGAACCTCGCCAGTGAATTGGAATTCGCGGCGGAAGAGGATGGACAAGAACAGGAGCAACCATGAACTGGTGGTTTTGTTGTCTGCTCACCTGCGTGTGTTTTCCGAGTGTCACTGCCTGGGCTCAGTTTCGGTTGGACATCGAGCGGGTGGCGCTTGGTGAATATGGCGAAGAGACTGGTCGGGATTTAGAAAACGCCGGTTTCGCGCAGCGGCATATTCGCGGAAACGTTGTCCTCAATCTCAATAACATGATTTTCAATCAACACCGAACGCCAGAGAATGCAAAGAAGCACCTCCACGGCGAACTGCGAAAATGGCTCGACGTGGCGGATGCCGGAATGGAGTTAACCGCTGACGAACGCGCAAAGTTGTGGTTGGCGGGGTCTAGCGACATTGAGCGATTCTTTAGCGACGCTGATGAAATCAATGGCGCGATTATCAATGGCCAAGGAGGGAACGAATGGCGGCAACAACTTATGGAACTGCAAGCGAGAGTGAAAAAGGGAGTTTGCTCGGAGGGCTCGATGCTCGCCAAAGTTGCCGATCGAACGTTTGCCAAGGAACGGCGTACAAAGGCTGCAAAGCTGTCAGCGGATCGGCGTAAATACGCCCACGAGGCGACTGTGAAGCTGGTCATTGCCGAGATCGAAAAGACGATGCCACTGACAATCGAACAGCGGAAACGAATGCTTGACATACTGTTGAAGCACGAACCACAGCAGAAGGTAGACCATCGCACGTACTACGCTCACGCGTTGGCGCGATTACGCGACAAGGCAGTTGAAGCACTCATTGAGCCAGACCAAAAACGCCGGTGGCGGGCTGCTCTTAGTAATGCAAAAAACAGAAGGCGGAATCTAGATGCTGCTGTCCCGATGAATTTTGGAATCGAACTAAAATGAAGCCTATGATTTTGTCCAATAGAACGTACTGGTTACTGCTAACGGTTTCTTCGGTGTTGTTTTGCGCGGAAGCAGCACAAGCACAATTGCCCAACGCGATGATCGGTCAGTCCGTGGCTCGCGACGTTCGCGACATGTACGGCAAAGGTTTGCAGTTCCTAATTAAGACGCAGAAGGAAGATGGTTCGTGGCCAGGGAATCAGCAGGGCGCTGGTGTTAACGGGCTGTGCCTAATGACTTTCCTCGCGTCGGGTGAGGATCCGAATTTCGGACTCTACAGCACAACGGTTCGTCGAGCTGTGCGAAACATCATCAAAAGCCAAAACACGAACACAGGCTACTATGGTCAAAGCATGTACCACCATGGTTTTGCAATGCTTGCCATGGCAGAGGCTTACGGAACGGTAGACAATCGAAAACTGTGGGACAAGAGCGACGGAAAACAGATCTCGATCGCCCAGTCGCTCGAGTTGGCCGTGCGTTGTGCCACAACATCCCAGAAAAAGAATCCTCGCAATGCATGGCGATACTCTCCTGACGATGGATCGGCGGATACATCGGTTGCAGGTGCGGTACTAGTTGGTTTGTTGGCCGCACGGAATGCGGGTATCGCGGTGCCGGATGAATCGATCGACAAAGCGATTGGCTATTTCAAAAAGATGACCGCCGACAACGGACAAGTTGCTTACTCAGGAGGTGTTGGTGGGTTTGATGAATCGTTCGCTCGCATCTCCATCGGTACACTTGTTTACGCCCTTGCCAAACAAAAAGACTTGCCGCAATACAAAGCAACGCTGGAATACCTTACACAGCGACTTGAAGGTGACGGCGGCAACATGGGGCACGCGTATTTGGAATACACGCGCTACTATCGAGCACAGGCGTTGTTCCAAGGTGATGTTGAATCTTGGGAAAAGTGGAACAAACTGTTGATCCGCAATCTAAAAACGGCGCAGAACGCGGACGGCAGTTTTCCCGGTCAGTTCGGACCGTCCGTCGGCACGTCCATGTCATTGCTTTCCTTGGCGCTGAACTTCCGTTTACTGCCCATCTACGAACGGTGAAGAGTATGCTTGTTCGAAATCTATTGATCGCGACCGTTTTCGTCGGCCTCTCGGCTGTCTCGCACGGTGCCGATGAATCGCCACCGTGTGTGTTAGACCTGCGCGACGACAATTTTGTACGAGGCTCGCTGGCGAAAATCGAAGACGGCACAGCGACGTGGAATAGCCCCTATTTCACAACGCCGCTGACGTTTCCTCTTGATCAAATCATAGGACTCAAATTCGAATCTGACGGCGATCGGGTTCAGCCCGCAGGCGACTTCCTGATCGAACTCAACAATCGCGATACGTTTTACGGAAGCGTGTTGTCGATTGACGAAGAGTCGTTCGAAATCGAATCGGCATCGCTTGGACGCTTGAGCTTGCACCGTGATGCGATTCGTCGAATCTCACGCAACGGACCCGAGATGAAGCTCTACCCGGTGCCGTCCGAGCTAGATGAATGGACGATGTCCAATTCCGAGCATTGGCGAAGCGAAGGTAATAGCTTTGTTACCGATGCAAAAAGAGCATCGCTTTTCGCTGATTTGGACCTTCCTGACAAATGCGTCATCGAGATGGATCTTGCGTGGAGTAAGAAAAATGCAGAGAAGCCTAGCTTCTCCATTTACCTGGGAACGGAAGAATCTGCCGCGTCGCGGAAAGCGGCATTCTCGATCGAAGTCTGGGAATCATTTGCTGTCGCGCAGCGACAATCCAAGGACGATGCAGATCTTGCATCGCTAAAGGAAATGGGCGTCGGCTCCATGCACTTGTTTGCATACCTAGATAGGCCGAGCGATCGCTTGATCATTTACGACGCCAGCGGAAAGCAATTGGCTGACTTGCACGTACCGGTAAAAAAATGGTTAGGGTCAGGAGTAATGTTTCTCAATCGATCCGGGCAATTTCGCATCAACTTTCTACAGGTGCGAGGTTGGTCGGGCGCGAAACCGAATGCGAAAACAGCTGATCCCATTACGGTTGCCAGCAACAAAGAATCGATTGGCGGAGATGACTTGCGCGTTGACGATGGGTTGTTGACACTGACAACGGAGTCTGGCGACGATGAAGAGTTGGCGATTGACGATGTTGATCAAATCGATTTTTCTACTTCGCCGGTATCGAAGAAGTCTCAATTTGTCGCCGGATATCAAGACGGCAGTCGCATTTCTGGTGAACTACTGGGAGCCGACAATGAAACACTCACGGTGCAGATCGAGGCGTGTGACGAGCCGTTAAAGTTGTCGCTTGGTGACTTGCGAGGTTTTGCGTTGACATCGGATGAAGCGACGACAACGACAAAGAGTTCGCCCAGCGGATTTCGGTTTGGACGACTTGAGCTAATGGATACTAGGCTCAAGGGTTGGTTCGTTTCGGGGACAAAACCAGGCGGTGATTCAGCATCAAGCTTAACCTGGAAGCCAGCGACTGCGGTTGATCCGGTAACGTTGCGGCGAGATGTCTTCGGACGTGTTGTCTATCGCGAACCGGTGAAGCCGAAGAAGACGGTCGCAAGACAACCGAATCAAAACCGACGAGCACTGATGGTATTTGGCGGTCGACCGGCGCAAAAACCCAAAAAGAAAAAGGCAACGCCCACCAAGTCCGCTCGCGCCGTTCACTTGGTATCCGGCGACGTCATTCCGTGTACCGTGGAAAAGATCGATGAGTCGGGTGTACACATCAAGTCGACGATGACTGACGCAAAGTTATTTCCACACAGTATCGTCAAAGCGGCACAAATCATCGAAAACGCTCCGGTGCCTTTGCTAACGGAGGAAAAGAGAAAACGTTTGCTCACGTTGCCGAGGATGCAGAGAAACTCTCCGCCGCAGCACCTATTGTTTTCTCGCAAGGGCGACGTGCTTCGCGGAAGTTTGTTGGCAATGAACAGCACAGATCTGCAATTGGAGGTTCGCTTGAACCCTCACTCGGTGGAACGAAATCGAGTCGCCACGATTGTTTGGCTTCACGAAGACGAAATGGACGGCGTTGCCCCGAAACCGAAAATTGAAAAACAGGCTGCGGACGATGAACGGCTGATGGTACAAGTCGTGAGAAATACAGGTTCCCGGTACTCCTTCTATGCCGACTCGTTCAAGGACCAAACCATCCACGGCAGTAGCGACATTCTGTCGTCCATCAGTGTGAAGGTTTCGGAAATCGATCAATTGCTACTTGGCGGATTTATTCGCAGTAGCGCAAAGTCACTTGCGTTTGGTCGTTGGCGACTGACTCCAGCTATTGATCCGAAGTTTGTGACCGCCGATGAATCCGAAGACGGAGGAGAAGCAAGTCCTGGTACGGAATCCGCCCTCGTCGGCAAAGTAGCGCCGGACATCAAACTGGTCATGCTTGATGAGAGTACGGATTTCGAACTCTCCGACCATCGAGGCCACTGCGTCGTACTCGATTTTTGGGCGACTTGGTGTGGTCCGTGTTTACAGGTTATGCCCGTTGTCGACGAAGTAGTTTCGGAGTTTGAAGACAAAGGCGTCAAACTATTCGCGGTGAATTTGGAAGAGCGGCCCGCGGAAATCAAGAAAACGTTAGAGCGGCGTCAACTAGACGTGGCAGTGGTTCTTGATCGGGACGGAGTGGCGGCGGCACGCTACGAAGCGAATGCGATTCCACAGACCGTTGTGATTGGCCCCGATGGGAAGATCGCACGGATCTTTGTTGGCAGTTCTCGTAAATTCGCCGACCAGTTACGATCGGCTTTGGAAGAGCTAACGAACTAACAACAAAACTCGGTCACCACCAAACTACCTACCTAGATCTACTTCCGCTTCCGCCGCCGCTTCGGACAGTTCCGCTCTGTCCAGTTCCGCTTTGTCCAATCGCGTTGGGTGATGATCCTTGCTTCAAGAAAAAGAAGCCATCCAACTTGGTGTTGGATTTTGGTTCGGAAAGCTCAAATCTGGCCGGAAGAAAGCCCCGCTTCGTCTTTTGGAAGCGGATTGACATCGCATAGTCCTTTGAGAAGATTTTCGTTTGAATTTTCTCGCTGCCCTTTGGCTCGAAACGAACGTGAACGTGAGGAGACAGATTCTTCGATTTCCGTTTGATGTTGATCGACTTGTTCGGCGCAACTGATTTTGCTTCATCGAATAGGAAGATCACAAGACTTGGGTTTTGTCCCCAGCTGTCGCCTTCGAAGATCTCTAAGATGCTTCCATCGAAGCGTGCGGTGGTGAGCTTCACGTTAGTGCCGAAGATTGTTCCGTTAACGCGAGCGTTGCCTTCAATTTCTTTTCCCAGTGACGTTGCGGTGAAGCATACGATCATGAGTGCGGCGACGATAAATGTTAGTGTGCGATTGAGAAGCATGGCTTGTTCCTCGGGTTTCACTGAATTGGGCGGGCTATTCAACTCTATCTCTGAATTGCGATAGAAGTGGCCCAAACGACCTGAGGTTTTCCGCCATGTTGAGAATTGGCGACGCAAGATAAACGCATCGATGGATATACGCTTCAGTGCAGACTCGGACGTTTCTCCGAAACGTCAAACCAACAAGCGATCTGAACGATCGCTGCTATTCTGCCCAATCCGGTTTCGGGAACTTTCGAACGCGGCTGTATCGCTTGTAACTCTCGAATATGTCGCCGCCGTCTAAGATTCGGGGGTCACCCGTCTTGCGAAGAAACTCTTCGAGTTGCTCGGACAACTTTTTCTTGATCGCGGCGTGATCTTCCGAGGTCGCAAGGTTGTTTATGCAATCAGGATCGGATGCGATATCAAACAACTCTTCTGCCGGTCGATGGTCGACGGCGAGTTTGAGAAACTTGCGGATTTCCGGATCCTCAGCGCCTTCGGTTAGTAAAGTGAGCGTTGGGCAGGCGTCAATGTCATGATAACCACCATGCATGGGACCAAGTTCGCTGTCACCTTCTTGGGGATAGTTGCTGCTCCCGTATTTTCTTGGTGTGCCGGCAGGCCAACGTTCGGGTCGAAAGTTGCGAATGTACAAGTACTGCTGCGTTCGAATGCAGCGTTGGGGATAGGCCAAGTTGTTCCAACGAGACGAAGAATGACGCTCCCGCGCAGAATAGGCCGCGTCGCGTCTTGGATCGACAAGACCTTCTTCGTCACTTAGTAAAATGGGCAGCAACGAGCGGCCAGCCATGGGAAACTCTCCGGGATGGTCAATACCGCAGGCTTCCAGGTACGTCGGCATGAAGTCCGTGTGGCTAACCATGTCGTGGACAGTGCGTCCACCCTTCACTTTGCTGCCCCAGCGGATAGCCAGCGGCATGTGGATTCCGAACTCGTAGCAGTTCGCTTTCGCGCGTGGAAACGCCATTCCGTTGTCACTTGTTACGACCACGATCGTGTTGTCAAGTTCGCCAGCTGCTTCGAGCTCGGAGAGGATTCGTCCCAGGTGAGTGTCGAACCATTCGATTTCGAATTCGTAGTCCAATAGGTCGCTTCGTACTTCTGGCGTATCGGGCAAGAATTTTGGAACTTGGACGTCGGCAAGTTGGCCACCATGAGCCAGGCCGACGCCTTCGCCGAAGCTTCGATGTGGTTCTGACGATCCGTACCAAAAGCAAAAGGGTTGATCGTCCTCGCGTTCGGAAAAGAATTTTGAAAACGACGCGGCGTAGTCAGTGTTGCGGATTCCTTCTGGTGTTTGTTTCGAGGAGACCGAGTAAGACGGACCAGCAGGGTTTTCCTTGAAGCCGCCGTCTTTGAAGTTGCCGGGCCCCCAGCCTTTCCCTGTGTAGCCAACGTGGTAGCCAGCCTTCTGCAAGAGCCGTGGATAAGTTTCAAATTGACTTGAGAACTTACTGGCGTGCGTACCGGCGTGTTCGTTCTGCCAAGTGTAACGGCCGGTCAATATGGAAGCTCGTGACGGGCTGCACCCGGGTGACGCCGTTATCGCATTGGTGAACAACACCCCTTCACGCGCGACGCGATCGAACGCGGGCGTGAAAATGCTCTTACCACCATAGGCTGACGCGAATGGATACGACTGATCGTCAGAAATCGCAAACAGAATATTGGGCCGGTCATCGGCCAGAGCTGATCGCATTGCGAACAACAGGCAGAGACAAGCAATTACGATGTTCTTGCAGCTGGAAATCATCTGTTCGCTCCGTTTTTGGCAAACAGGAATCATAGCCTCGCGACGACGCAAGTGAAAGAAACCGTCATCACGATCTGGATGGACAGCGCGAACGCTCTATCTACTCGGCAGCTACGTTAGCCACACGCACCAATTCGGCGCGGCGACCAGAAGCTTCGAGAACTGTAATCATCACATCGTTGAAATGAATCGATTCGCCCTGCTTCGGAACATGGCCTAACCGATGCATCAGGAAGCCGCCGATTGTGTCAAATTCGTCATCTTCGGGCAAATCGCACCCTAGTTCTTCGTTGATGTCTTCTACGTGAGCCCGCCCGACAACTTCGGCTACTTTTTCGCTGATGACGCGAATCTCGCCCAGGTCTTCTTTGTCCGACTCATCGACAATTTCGCCGACGATTTCTTCGAGTACATCTTCAATCGTTACCAAGCCCGCGATTGCCCCGTACTCGTCAACGACCAATGCCAAGTGATTACGTGTTTGACGAAAACGCTGAAGCAATTCGTCCAAGTGCATCGTCGTTGGAACATCCCAGGTCGGGCGTAGGATATCCTTCACCGTTCGACGTTCTTCGACGGGTTTGCGAAGTTCGGCGAAGAGATCTTTCACGTACAGAATGCCGAGGAAGTCGTTTGCCGATCCGTTGTGGACAGGAATTCGTGTGCGGCCAACTTCTGTTACGTACGCCAACACTTCATCCCAATCGAGACTCACAGACATCACGTCCATTTTGTCACGGGGCGTGAGTATGTCGGCCACGTTTGCGTCGTCTAGCTCTATGACACCCTCGATCATGTCGCGGGTGTCGCTGTCGAGTAACCCTTCGTGCTCACCCTCCGCAACGATCGTACGGATTTCTTCCTCGAGCGCCTCTTCTTCGCTTTCCTCTTCCGTAATGTTCAGCAGTCGTCGCATGATGAGTCCGGCTGGATTCGAGCCCCAGGTAAGAGGGCGGATCAATTTTGTTAGCCCACGCCAGAACTCCCATGTGTGGTACATGAATGAAGTGCCCGCGTGTTCGGCGATCGCGTTGGGAAACCAGACGATCGTGGCGAGCAAGAAAAACATTCCGCCCATCACCGCTAAGCTGGAGCTGAACAGATTGAATGATTCAAATCGATCAGAAAGCGATGCCCACGCGATCAAACACAACACGTGAGCGGCGATGGACAAGTAGAGGACTGTTTCAGTTCCGGTCGCTACATCTTCCCAGTCATCTCGGATGATGTCGAATCGCTGTTTGTTGTCTCGACATTGTTCTTCCAGCTCGTGCCAAGCAATATCACGCAAGGAGCGCGTTGCCGTTGCAGAAAGGTGGGCTGCGACAATACTTGCGATCGCAATCCCGATAAGAACTGCCGGTGTCATGCGGAAGTGCCCTCCGGATTTTGGAGGGTTCGATCAGAGTGCCCTTTGGGTGCATCGATACCAATGGATTCTAAGTAGTGCGATTCTTTGTCGCGCATGACTTGTCGGGCTTCGTCTTCGTGATCGTCGTGCCCGACTAAATGAAGGGTGCCGTGGATGAAGTACAGCAATAGTTCAGATTCGGCCGGCCACGCATACTCTGGCGCTACTTTTTTTGCTGTGTCGGCACTGACGATGACTTCGCCTTCGAGACTGTCTTCCGCTTCGAAAACGAAACTCAATACATCCGTCGGATAGTCGTGTTCGAGATGTTCCCGGTTCAAGCGATGCATAGACGGATCGTCTATGACGGCAAGACTAATTTCGCCCTGGGTAAAGCCATGGTCGGTCGCAATCGCTCGGACGACATTACGGAGCGACTCAGACGGTATGTCAAATTCTGTTTCGTTGTTGATCTGCACTTCGATCATGCGGATTGTTGTTGGTCCGGATACTTGATACGAGCGTGGTAGACGGCAGCGAGCGACTTAATCAGGCTGACTTCGATTTTGTTGAGTTCGGAGAGTGTTAACCCGCACTCGTCGAACTGACCATCCAGCAACTTCTTCATGCCAAGATCGTGAACTAGGTTCTCGATGCGCGAAGGAGTTGGGTCCGTCAGCGAGCGACACGCACTTTCCACGGTGTCCGACAACATCAACACAGCCGCCTCTTTCGATTGCGGCTTTGGACCTGGGTAGCGGTAGCTGTGTTCATCCACTTCGCCGCTGTCCGGATCCGCTTTGCTCTCTTCACTGGCCCGATTGTAAAAGTATTCGACTAACGTTGTGCCGTGGTGCTGCATAATGAAATCAACCAGCGAGTTCGGCAAGTTGTGTTGTCGTGCGAGGTCGGCA
Organism: uncultured Pirellulaceae bacterium; assembly: GCA_964397295.1. Classification (GTDB taxonomy): domain Bacteria; phylum Planctomycetota; class Planctomycetia; order Pirellulales; family Pirellulaceae; genus CAYNJG01. Next base: position 29,562 of record CAYNJG010000010.1, on the reverse strand, counting down.
CCATCTTTGACGTGAGCAATAATGACGAGCGTACTCATCGCGGGCAGCAATGATTCATGTCGATTGCCTCCGTCGCCTTGGTTTTCGATGAAGTAGCCGGGCTTTAGCATTTTACCAATGTCATGGAAGTATGCTCCCACGCGAACAAGCAGTCCGTTGGCATCGATAGACTCTGCAGCTGCTTCGGCAATCGAAGCGACGTTCATTGTGTGGTGATAGGTTCCCGGAGCACGACGTACGAGCTCCTGCAACAGAGGATGAGATACGTCGCTCAGTTCAAGCAGGCTAAGTTCGGTCTGGATGTCGAATAGACTTTCGATGAACGGCAGCAGACCCGTCATCAATAAGCCGGCGACCACGGAGAAGAATCCGTACCATGCAGCGGAAACGAGAATGTTGTAGCCGTGCATTGGGTCATGTAACGTGGCTGCGCCGAGTGCCGTAGCTGCGGCAACCGCCGCGGTCACCATGCCGACGTAGATGATCTTGGTTCGGCCGCGTACGTGTTTCAGACAAAGAACTGCCGTCGCCATCGCGGATACGAAGATCGCAAATTCCTTCATGCCAAACCCGAGCGACACCACGACGACGACCGTTAGCACGGTCGAAAGCAGCAACGCGACTTCTTGGTCATAAGCAATGACGATCGTCATGCTGAACAGCAGAAGCGGAATCAGTACTGTTTCCGAGAAGTTCGCCGCAGCAAATCGGCACAGCAAGAGCGTGACGACGGCCAGGCAAAGGACTCGTAACAAAGACTGTTTGTTGGTGAGCACTTCGCGTTTGCGGAAGATACTATAGAAGCCGCACAACGAAAAAATCGCTGCATACATGCCGAAGTGAGAGCAAGTGAGGGACAACTTACGAGCAACCGATGTTTGATTGGCCATTTCGTCGTGCTCTTTTTTGAGCAGGATTAATGCCTCAGGCGTTAGTGCTACTCCGCCGTCTGCCAGAATCTGGTCGGCTGCGTACTCCGTCACGATGGGTTCGACTTCGTTGGCAGCTTGGTTGGCTGCGAATTCGGTTTCTTGTGGATCGATGGTAAGCGTTTCTTTGAGTCGATCTTTCACCGAAAACCAAGCGTACGTATGACGCGCCAGCGTTGCCGACAATTGTCCATCGAGTGCTTTTTTTAATTCGGACAGGCGATTCTTAATTCGCACTTCGTCGACGGCGACTAACCGTGGCACTTCGCTACTGTCATCGGTCACGACTCGAATCTGTTCTTGGTTACCACCGTCTTTATCGAACTCGTGCTGTACGGTTTTCAATACACCAGTTTCGTCGATGGGTGCCATCGCCGTTGCGACACGCTGGGTGTACGTAGCCAACTCAGGGTCATCAGCGAATCCAGCTTTGAACTCCGCGAAATATTCGGCTTCTGTCTTATCCGAAGACTCTGCAGTAGCCTCAACCGGCGTAGTCTTTGTCGAGGCGTCGATCGTCGTTGTTGCTTCCGCCTCGTTTGTTGCATCTGGCGTTGTTGGTTTCGCGACGACCTTACTGGCTTTGATGCCAGACATGAAGCCGCTCCAGAGTGCGGCGGTTGTTTTGTCTTTTTGAACTGCTTCAAAAGAGTCTTCTTGCAGCAACCGCAAGACACCGTTCTTCAACTGCGCCTGAAGCTGATTCGTTCGGCCTCGGTCATGGCGATAAACGGTGACAACTTGCTCTCGCGCGGCTGCGCGAGCTTTTTCTGTGGCAGTTGGGTTGGGAGTCGTGAAAGGCACGCGAGCGGCAACAGCTCTTTCGGGAATTTGGCCCTCGCGAAACGAAAATGGTCGTTCCCATCCGCTAGTGATGAACCAAAACAAGAGACCCGCAATAACGCACATACCAATGCGCAACATCACGTCGGCTTGCTTCAGCAAATCCATCGCGAGCGCAAATCGCGTTGGCTGAAGGAAGACTTCACCAACGCGTGAGCCTTTTTTGGGTTTTGGTAAATTCGAGCTCGTCGACATGACTAGCGGTTCCTTCGAGTATCGCGACGAGACGCGGGGTTGCCGTTGGGTTCCGTGCGGTCGTAGGCCTGCACGATTTCTTGCACCAATGGATGTCGAACAATGTCTGATTTACTAAGTTGAATTTGGGCGCAGCCTTTGATGTGATTCAATCGGTTTAGTGCGTCCGAAAATCCGCTGCGTTGATTCTGCGGCAAGTCGATTTGCGTTGGATCGCCAACGACAACGATCTTCGAGTTCTCACCCATTCGTGTGAGGAACATTTTCATTTGCGAGGTCGTTGTATTCTGAGCTTCATCCAGAATGATAAATGCATCGTTCAGCGTGCGGCCTCGCATGTACGCGAGCGGCACAACTTCGATGATGTCTTCTTCCATGTGCCGCTTGATCAGGTCGTACTCGATCATTTCATTGAGTGCGTCGAGCAACGGACGAAGATACGGATTGATTTTTGCTTGTAGGTCGCCGGGCAAGTAACCGAGACTTTCGCCGGCCTCTACCGCGGGTCGCACGAGTACGATTTTGCGTAGCTCTTGGTTTAGCAGTGCTTCGACGGCCATCGCAACCGCCAAATAGGTTTTGCCAGTACCAGCCGGTCCCGATGCGAATGTCAGCGCGTGCGTACGAATTGCTTTGATGTAACGATCTTGTCCAGCCGTTCGCGGTTTGACTGTCTTGGCAGTTGACGCGACTTTGATAGGCTTCGCCGTGGGAACTTCGCTATCGCCGGTGATCCGTGCAACAAGACGGCGAATGTCTGTTTCGCCGACAACGCCTTTGCGTTCAACGAGTCGCTTGAGTTCTTCCAAAGCTTCCGTAGCTTGGGAGACATCCTGGCTATCACCGCCAATTCGAATTTTGCCATCGCGATGTGTGATATCGACATTGAATTTCTGTCGAAGCTCGCGAAGGTTTTGGTCTCTTGCCCCAAATAGCGACAGTAGATCCGTCGTTTTTGGAATCGAGATTATGGCTTCTGTCATCAGGGTCGGTAGCCGCGTGAAACGGACTCCCGGCGGAAGTAGCAAATGTGCTCAGGCAATGTGCTGAGCCGCTGATTGAAACTATAGAGCGCATCTGTCGTGCGGAGAAAGGTTACGTTTGTGGCTTTCGGTGTAACTCGTTATTTGCAAAGAGGTTCGGTGTATTTGTGAGTTACCGTTAGATGCGACAGAACCGTCAATACCGCTGATTTTCACGGTTTGAACCCGATGTAAGTCAGAGTACTCCGGCGGCCCACCACGCGTAGGCGAGTGGTGCTGCGAGGATTACTGAGTCCGCGGTGTCCATAATCCCGCCTAGTCCGGGCAACCAGGCACTACTGTCTTTGCAGCCCATCTGGCGTTTGATCATGGATTCGGAAAGGTCACCGAACACTCCAACCAGCGTGATCGAAATCGCGTAGCCCGCGATCGCCCACCAGCTAGGCGGTTCAATACTGCACAGCCATGGCTTGATAAACCAGAACGCGACGAAGGCCGCGATGACGGCAGTGATAAGTCCGCCGAACAAGCCTTCGATTGTTTTTCCTGGGCTCAGCACTGGTGCCAATTTGTTCTTGCCGATCTTCTTGCCCGTGAAATATGCGCCCGCGTCCGACATCTTGATGACGAACAGAATTGAAAAAACGGCAAACGCACCTTCGACGTTGGGCAAGGTGACACGAACGGCCGAGACGAAACTAAGTAGCCACCCGGAGTAGACGAACGCAAAGAACGTGATCGCAACGCGCTCTACCGATTTGTTCTCCGGGGCGAAACGAAAAACTTCCACCAACCACGCAAGTAGGAAAACACAAAACAACGCTCCGCAACTGAGCGTCCATCGACTCACGTCGATCGATGCGTTCGCGGCCAAAACCTCGGGAAGGATAATGACAAGGTGGCTTAGGACGACACCTAAGAAGACGACCCAGCGTGTTGCACCAGCTGTCTTGCCCTCGACCATCGTTGTTAGCTCGCCTGCAATGACGAGGCAAATGACCGTCGTGGTCAATACAGACCAAATGCCAACCAACCCAAAATTGAAGTTAGCATCTAACCACAGAATGCCGAGCATCGGAAAGATAAAACACGCCGACGCGATAAGTCGCTTTCGTAGCATAATCCGTTGCGTTGCCGTTAGAGCGTTTTGTGGTCTTAGGTATTGAGTCCGCCGAATCGACGATCTCGACTGACGAAATCGCGGATACTGTCGTGCAAATCGGTTTCCCGAAATTCAGGCCAGCACTTGTCGGTCACCCAGATTTCGGAATAGCTGATTTGCCAAAGCAGAAAATTGCTGACTCGCAATTCACCGGCGGTACGAATCAGTAGGTCAGGGTCAGGCATTCCGCTTGTGTACAAGTAGCGCCCCACGCACTGTTCGTCGATTTCGTCGTTCGAGATCTTTCCGCTGGCAGCATCGGCGGAGATGCGGCGAATGGCGTCGACCATTTCACCTCGTCCACCGTAATTAATTGCAAGGCAAAGTCGGGTGCCCGTGTTCTTCGATGTGAGGTCGATCGTTTTGTCGATTTCGGCAAGGACTCGATCTGGAATTCCATCGCGCCGACCAATGACGCTGACGGTCATGTTTTGTTCCATGATCAAGCCGCGTTCCTCGATCATGTATTGCTCGAGCAAGTGCATCAAGAAATCGAGTTCGGGCTGCGGGCGTTTCCAGTTTTCGCTCGAAAGACAATAGAGCGTTAGCTGTTGCAGGCCCAGTCGTGCGCATTCTTCCGTGATCTTGCGAACGCTTGTGACACCGTTGCGATGTCCTTCGATGCGAGGCAGACCCTGTCGCTGTGCCCAACGTCCGTTGCCGTCCATGATTACAGCAATGTGATTCGGTAGACGCTCGGCCGGGATATCGAGCGGTTCTGCGGTATCTTGCGTGGAGGTCACGGTTGCGATCAAGGAAAGTTATGGGGGCCAATCAAGGCGCGAGTCTAACGCCCGCACTCCATGGCTAAGCTAACGCTGCTTTACCTTCGGCTGAAAACATCGTTTGTGCGCGATCGGGACCGACGGACACAACGCCAACCGGGCGTCCTACTAGTTCGCTGATGCGATCGAGATATTTGCGAGCATTTTCCGGTAGGTCGGCGATCTCGCGAATTCCCGTTACGTCTGTTTTCCAACCAGGTAGTTCTTCATAAATCGGTTTTACCGTGCGAAGATCATCAACGTGACTTGGGAATGTTGTCGTTTGTTCGCCGTTTACCTCGTATGCGTTGCAGACTTGGATCGTGTCCATCTTTGATAGCACGTCCATCATCGTGATCGCCAGCAGATTCACACCACTCAACCGAGCTGTGTATCGAGCGGCAACCGCATCAAACCATCCGCATCGTCGAGGTCGACCTGTTGTTGTGCCAAACTCGTTGCCTTCTTGGCGAATGTGTTCGCCGTGCTCGTTGTCTTGCTCGGTCGGGAAAGGACCGCCACCGACACGGGTGCTATAGCTCTTTATGACGCCAATGACCGTTTCGACAAACTGTCCAGGAACACCCGACCCGGATGCAACGCCAACGCCTGAGCTATTGCTGCTGGTGACGAACGGAAAAGTACCGTGGTCAATGTCGAGCAACGCGCCTTGTGCGCCTTCGAACAAAAGTTTGCGATCTTCGTCGACTGCATCCAAAAGCATCGCAGTCGTGTTTTTCACATAAGGTCGCAATCGCTCGCCGTACTCTTTGTAGGTCTGTGCGATGTCATCAGCGTCGAGCTTGATGTCGCCCTTACCGTTCAGGCCGGCAAGTGCACGTTTCTTCGCACCTACGATTAGCTTTACCTTTTCACCAAAATCGTCACGAAGAAGATCGCCCAAACGAAGCGCAAACGAACGTCCCACTTTGTCTCGGTAGCATGGCCCGATACCACGCAGTGTTGTGCCGATGTCTTCGCCAGCCGTCGTGCTCTTGTCGAGCAACCGGTCTTCTTCGATGTGCCATGGAAAGACAACGTGTGCACGATCGCTGAGGATGAAGTTGCTTAGGTCAACGTCTCGGGCGAGCAGGCCATCGATTTCGTCCAAAATCGTGGGCGGATTTACGACGACGCCACCCGTGATAATGTTCAACACTTTGGGGCTGAGGATGCCGCTGGGGATGTGGTGCAACTTGAAAACGTTTTCACCATCGACAACGGTGTGCCCAGCATTTGCTCCGCCCAGGAAGCGAACCACATAGTCGAATTTGGGAGTCAGCAGATCTACAATTTTGCCCTTGGCTTCGTCGCCCCATTGCAGACCGATAACTAGAGTTCCTGGCACTTCATTCTCCCGACCGGGTGACCCGCTAAAACACTGCCGCATTATGGTTGAAGTTCGGCGACAGCAAACTCCAAAGTCTAAGGCCGCGGTGAACGGACGGCAAGGACCGGCAGCAGGGCGAGAATCTCAGCGTACCGGCGATGAAAGAACGGATTCGACGTGAAAGAGGACGTTACCCGTTGGGGAATTGGCGGCAGAATTCGTAGAGCGCCATCGACGTTGCTGTTGCGGCGTTGTAGCTGAACGGCATGCCGTAAACCGGAATCTCGACAGCTGCGTCCAACAAAGGAAGGCAGTCGTCTGTGATTCCGTGGCGCTCGTGGCCGATGACAAGTGCAGTACGACGGATGAATGGATATTCGTAGATGCAGACTGAATCGTTGGTCTGTTCGAGACCAACGATTTGAAAGCCGTCCTTCTTCAATGTTTGGAGCGCCGGTGGCATGGATCGGCGGACTTCTAGTTTGACTTGGTCGATACCATCGCGTGCGATTTTTGGATCAATTTTTGGGTTCCCGCAAGCGACGATCCGCGTGACCCCGCAGCAACTTGCTGCTCGTACGATTCGAGACAGATTGACGTTGCTTCGCATTGGCGGCGCAACGAGAACCAGTTCTCGCGACTTATCCAACTGAATCGGTGGACGGTGGCGTTCATGGATCCGATCGTGTTTATCGTCCGGCATGATTTTCTTATCAAAGTTGGTCTGCCATTTTGCAGCCGCGTATAGTTGGTTTGGGTCGCCGCATTGGCTTGGCGACCGAGTCAATTAGCATCTAACGAAGTCACTCACCAGAAGAGGAGTTTAAATGTTTCCGTCAGGTCAATGGACTGGGCATTGGGACCAAAATGGCATGGGTCGACAAGATATGCACGATCTAACGCTTAGATTCAGAAATGAACAACTCGAGGGCGAAGGTTGGGATTGTGTTGGCCGATTCACGCTTTCGGGAACTGTCCTGCCCGGCAACAAAGTTCAAATTACGAAGAAGTATGAGCGTCGTCATTCTGTCGTCTATTTGGGGGAGCACGATGGCGAAGGGACTATTTCGGGTGCGTGGGCGCTTTTTGGTGACAACGGCACGTTCGCACTGCGTCCTGTCGCTCGTTTTCACGGGGAAGAAGCACCAATTCAGGATCTCCAGTTCTAGGCCCATTGGATTCTTCAGGTGCCCGTGTAGTGTCCGGTTCCCCGATAATATCCGGCCAAACTTCATATTTTGAAACGAAGTCCCCCGAAGCTACTGTCGCCGTCGATGAATGGTAGCAGAACCGTAGCTGGACTTTCCTTGCCGTTTCCGACAGAATAAAGGAACGTGGCAGGGCTTCTAAATATTCATACTCTTGAACTCATCTCTGGGATGGAGGCAACTATGGTGCGCTCCAAGCGAACCGCGTTTACGCTTGTTGAATTGTTGGTCGTGATTTCGATCATTGGCATGTTAATGGCGATCTTGCTACCTGCAGTCGGTGCCGCGACGGAAAGTGCGCGAGCTGCTCAATGTAAGAACCGAGTAAAGCAGTTGGGTCTGGCGATGGCGGGTTTCGAATCACGCCAGCAGTCGTTCCCTGGCTACGTGGACGGAATAGAACGTGGGAATGAAGCAGTGCCTCATTCCTGGCTAGTTTCGATCATGCCCGAAATGGAACGACAGGACGTCTTCGATCAATATGGGAACTCTAATTTCGAAGCGCCATTTTTGGACTTCCTTGTTTGCCCAAGCGATCCGCCACTAACAAAGGGACCTTTAACGTCCTACGTGGTCAACGCAGGTTTTGCAGAACGCGACGCAGCCGGTTGCGGTGTGGCCCATACGGCTTGGCCTGTTCGCGCGTCCAACGGCAAGAAGGTCATCCACCAAAAGACCTCACTCGACAAGATTTCGTCCGGCGACGGTGCGTCAACGACGATTCTGCTTAGTGAAAACATTCAAGCCAAGAATTGGGGTCCATCGACCAGAAGCACACCGGAAGACGATTTCATCTCGTTTTTCAATCAGAGTGCTTCAGCTACCGAGATTCCGGCAGTCAAAAATGGCGTTCCGGCAAATGTCATCGTTTATCACAACGACCGCGATCCTGGCGAAGCTTTCAAGGTGAACAGTAAGTTTGATGATCGAGGCAATCCATGGTCGCCGACAGCAAACCCAACGTTGGTCAATGCACGACCATCGAGTGAACATCGTGGTGGAGTGAATGTGGCGTTTGCTGACGGCCATGTTGAATTCTTGAAAGAAGATATTCAGTATGACGTATATGCACGATTGCTTTCGCCAGACGGCAAGAGTTGCAACAAGAACCTCGGTGGCGGAATCGACCACACCGTGATTCTTTCTGATACTGACTACAAATAAGTTTCATTAACTTGTTGCTAAAAATCGAAGGCCGCGCGCATTTCGCGAGCGGCTTTTTTTATTGTCACACCGGTGCGTTACGTATGTAGAGACTTTTCTCGGCACTTTTACGTTTCGTGAGACCAAAAGATGTGGCAATTCCGAACACAAGTTCTTTGCATGGCAGTGGTGAGCCTTGCAGCAATGCGAACACCAACTCTTGCGAGCGAAGAAGAGGGTGACCAGTTCGCTCGCATGGCAGTCGTCGCAGCGATGCACGGTGACGTCGATCGCAGAGACGAGATGCTCGAAAATGCTTTGGACGTGAATCCAGAAAACCGTCTTGCCAATTGGGCCGCCGGTAACGTGAAGGTCGACCGAGAGTGGATCTCGAGCGACGACTACGAAACGAAGATGCAAGATCATGGGCTGCTGACAGCGTATCGACGACATCGAGAATCACTTCGCGATGGAGAGTATACGGAATGGGAGCTTGCGAATTGGTGCCGCGATAACAAGCTGTTCGACGCCGAACGCATGCATCTCAACAGTATTTTGGTTTCAGCGGAATCGACAGACCAGCAGAGATCTGAAGCAATTCGGCGTCTTGGCCTGCAAAACGTAGGCGGAACTTGGATGACTCCAAAGGAAGTCGAAGAGCTCCGGGAGAAGGTTGGCCAAGCGCGAGAGGACCATGAATCGTGGCTTCCTGTAATTCGCAAGCACATGCAGGTGATCGAGAAAGGTGGTTCGTCCAAAGCAAAGCAGACAATCAAGAAGCTCCGCGCGACGGTAGATGTGACGGCAGTCAATACACTGGAAATGGTGCTCTCGAATCGAAACGAAGTTGGTGCACGAGTTGCCGTAGAAGCTTTGGCCGTCGTTTCCGATTTGGAAGCAACTGAATCCTTAGTGCGGCACGCGACTCTTTGTCGTTGGCAATCGGCAAGGAACCGAGCAGTCGGGGAACTTGCAAAACGCGATCACACTGTTGTTGTGCCGTTGTTGTTGGCGACGCTTGAGAATCCAATGGAAGTGCGATTTGGTACCGGCGTTGGTGCGGATGGAGTCATTCGTACCGGACGATTCGTTTTTCGTGAGGGTCGTGACGCGAATACGATGATTGCCGACGTTTCCGCGCGAAGTCCAACTCGAGAGACCGTCGCTCGGACAAATCAAAATGGCCAGACAGTTGCCACTACGAATTCCGATGAACAGTTGGCCTCGCGAATTATGAACACTCGTGATATTGATCCCATTGAACGAATTCGGTTGGTATCGGAACTTCGTATGCGACTTGAGGCTTCCCGTCGTGACATTGTGCGGCAAGAAGTCCAGAGGTCGATTGGGATTTCTCGCAGTGTTGGTTTGCAGAACGTTCAAACCGAAGAACGAAACAAGCGGACGTATCTCGCATTGAAAAAAGTTACCGATGCGAATGTGGATACCGACTCTCCCACGGCGTGGTGGGAATGGTGGAACGAGCAGAGTGAACGCTACCAAGAAGAAAAACCGACGAACACACGTTACGCGAACTTCTATGATCCGGCAGTCGATCGTCGAAACGATGCTGAAAACGCTCGAGTGCGTCAAGCGATCGTTCGTGAGCAAGCCGATTCGATCGTTCGAGAAGTGCAACAACAAAGGTTTGAAGAGGCGATGCAACAGCGAAGACTTAACGAGCCAATGTTTTTTGCGCGAAGCTTTGAATGCTTTCCCGCCGGCACATTGGTCCGCACGCAACGTGGTAGGACACAAATCGAAACCATCTTGCCCGGTGACCGCGTACTCTCTCGCGATACGGAATCTGGGGAACTAGCCTACAAACTTGTATTGGCGACAACGGAAAGACCACCGAGCGATATGGTCCGTATTAACTTCGCCGACCGTTCGGTTGACTCAACAACGGGACATCTGTTTTGGGTCGAAGAGCACGGTTGGAAGATGGCGAAGAATCTAGAAACGAACGATCGACTCCACTCGATCGGTGGAAGTTTGGCGGTTACTGGTGTCGGAGAGATTGACCAAGCGGTGGCCTACAACCTGGTAGTAGAAGACTTCGCAACGTATTTCGTGACCGACCAAGACATCCTCGTCCATGACAATACAGAGCAACCGCAGACACGTGCCATTTCTCCTGGGCTGATCGGGGTCGGGCCTTAGCGAGGCAGTGCCTAATTCGCGCAGCCTACTTATTGCCGTTCGTTTGACCTGACACCGTAGGTGATCTCGTTTGAAACAACAGCCCGCTCGGGAATTCCGGGAGGCCGAGTGGGAGGCTCTCCCGAGCAAAATCCAACAAAGTGTCCAATAATCGGACAAGGCTGGCGAATCTTCTCGGATAAGTTCCGATCGAATTGAACGGAATAACGAGTCCTAATTCCCGGAATCTTCGGTAACGTCGTGACAGACGCTTCCTCCTACCCAGATTTCCCGGGACGCATGCGGCCTAATAACGGGGAAGTCGAAACGCATCGGGTGCGACCGGGTAAACTGAAGTAGTCCAATTTGGTGAACGCACTCCTACACCAATTTGTTCGAACCAGCCAATGCCGGGTTCACCCCGCCCGCGCGATCGCGAACCATTGGCAATGACCACCAATCTTATCTATCCAGCAGAACGCGCCGTAAAACGAGTCACTCAGCTCGCGAAGCAGCACGTCATCGTGACCTTGCAACAACGATCCAAAAAATTCACGCACGGTCCTGGCGAAACGCCGTTAGCCGATTTCGTGATCGAAAGAGGCGTCGGAATCGGTGGGTTCGGAGAGGTCTATCATGCAACCACGAAAGCTGGCAAAGACGTTGCACTGAAACGCATTCAACGTAATCTCGATATCGAGTTGCGGGGTGTCAAGCATTGCTTGAATCTCAAGCATCCGAATCTTGTCGAGTTGTACGACATCCGCCACGACGAAACGGAAACGCCGTGGGTCGTGATGGAGTTCATTGGTGGCGATTGTCTGAATGACGTGATTCGCAAGCATCCCAATGGAATGCCAGACGTTTTGATTCAGCACTGGTTTCGCGGGATCGTCTCAGGCGTGATGCACTTGCATGACAATGGCGTTGTGCATCGCGATCTTAAACCCGGCAACATTTTCTTGGACAGTGGCATCGTCAAAATCGGTGATTACGGTTTGTCGAAGCTCATTCACAGCAGCCATGGCAGCGGACAAACCGAAAGTGTCGGAACGTTTCACTATATGGCACCGGAGATCGGTCGCGGGAAGTATGGCCGCCGCATCGATATCTACGCACTGGGAATTGTGTTGCACGAAATGGTGACGGGGCGTGTACCCTTTGATGGCGAAAGCAGTCAAGAAATCATCATGAAACATCTGACGTCCGAGCCGGATGTCACGAGCATTCGCGAGCCCTATCGAACCGCAATACAACGTGCGCTCGCGAAAGATCCCGATCGACGCTATTCCACAACCGAAGCGATGGCGGCCGATATGCAAATGGAGATTTCGTATTACGAGGCGATGCCTTCGTCCGCGGGATCGACACGTTACAGTGATTCTGATGACGGCACGACAGTTGATAGCCAGCGCATTGGCGTTCCTGTGCCGAGACCAATCGTCGACGCCATTGCAGTGGACGATGGGGAAGACGCGTTCGTTCTTGCCAACGAGCCGATCTCACGAAACATCTACTTTTTCCTCCAGGACTTGCGCGAGAGTTGGCACAAAGCCAACTTTAACACGATTCCGAAAACGCTTTTCGTGTTGTTTGGCGTACTTGTATTTGTCTTCGGGGCAAAATACTTACTTCCCGCAGCGATCTACATGGGCGCGACTTATGCCGGTTATCTTCTGATTTGGATGATGCTTGGTCCAGGCGGCGGGAATGGCGTCTCCAAGAGTCGAGGCGTTACTGATTCAACCGTTGCGCCGACAGCCGACAATCAACTAGCTCTGCAAAATCAATTCGTGTACGGCGGCGCCGTACTATCGCCAGAAACGTTTGCTAGTCGCTCTTGGCTACTGCGCTTACAAGATTTGGTTGGGTCGATGTTGATTTCGACGGTCGTCGTTGGTGTGCTAAGCATCTTGATGCTGGTGGTCGGCAGCCGAGGCTTTGATGTTGTGATCTACAGTTGGGGACCAATGTTCGCGTGGATGTTCCTTACGAGTTTGAGCGGTACGTGGATCGTTTTGATTTTGGGAAAGGTCTTCGAATCGCGCAAGGGTGATCCGACCTTAAGGCGATTCGTGATGCTCACGTCGGGCATGCTGCTCGGCGTTATTGCTACGGAACTTTCGAGGTGGTTAGTACTTGAACCAAACTATTTGATTCCGCCTCGATTGGTGCTTGGCAATCCGGCAACGCTCTATGAGCAAGCAAGTGGAGCTCCAAGGATGTTCACACCACCAGGAGTTGCGCCTGCGGCGATCGTTTACTTTGGCGGAATGATGTTCTTGCTTCGTTGGTGGAAAATGACCGATCCCCTACGCGATTCAAGGCTGAGTATTTTGACGACCATCGGATGCGTAATGGCGGCGATTCTGATCCACTTGGTGATGCCGTATCCGCGAGGTTTCCTTGTTGCCGCAACGATGGCGATGGCGATTCAGATTTCGGCACCGTGGCTGAGTCGAGATCAACAGCGAAAGTTGGTCGAAGTTGGTGCACCATTGCTTCCAGCGATCGAAGAAGGGCAACGATGAAAACGAAACTCCTGGTAGCCTTTCTAGCTCTGTTTTTCTCTGCGACGAGCTACTCGCAAGAGCAAACGGAGACAACGGATTCGCTCGTCAACAGATTGCTCGGCGAAGATAGTTTTAACGACATCAAGTCGCAGAAACTGCTGGAGGATATGAAGAACGAACTCATTCGAGACCCAGCAGTCAATGAGCAATCATTGACAGCCGCTGAGGAACCAAAATCGATCGTGAAATCGTATCCGATCCAAGTCAAAATGTCGGAGACTGAGAGCAAGCACCTCCGTGATAAGATCAGCAAGTATCTTGCCTGGCACAAGCAGCGGTTCAATATACCGGGTGTTGAATTGCTCGAGCCCAAGCACCTCGATCCGAGCTTGCTGATCCTTCGTCCGTTTCGGAATGGAGACGAACTACGCGTGCAAGTTGTGTTTGGCGAAAAATTTCAGAAGCACGTCGCTATCGAAGGGCGTCGCCAAGCCCGAAGGCGGCTGTTGAAAGAACGTCTTCCGACAACTGCATTTGTCGCGGTCGCCATTGCTGCGGGGTTAGTTTTGCTCTACGGAACGCTCAAACTGCTCAACGCACGTTCGAAGAATCGCGACGACTATCTATCGGTGAGCCAAGTTCCGATGGTTTGACGCATCCGATTGCACGAGATCGTAGTCAGATCACTGCGGTATTGGTTCGGGCTTGCTAGAAGACTAAGCTATCGTGTATCCACCCACGAGATTTAGCTCTAACATCGCCACGAAATGACCGAATCCGAATTGGAAACTCCCGAACCCGAAAATCCAGACGCAGAATTGGTTCAGCGTATTCGCGACGGCGAAGCGAACGCATGGGGCGATCTGATTGCGCTCTATCAAGGTCGACTGTTGGCATTTGCGGAAAGCCGTCTACGTCGTCGGCAGGCCAGCGAAGATGTCGTGCAAGAAACGTTCATCGGCTTCCTCAATAGTTTGCCGAACTACGACGGAAATCGACGACTGGAAAGTTATCTTTTCACGATCTGCCATCACAAACTCACGGACCACCTACGCAAGACGGGTCGCAGGCCAACGCTTCCGTTGTCGAGTGCGGCGTCAGGCAGCAGTGGTACATGGGAGATTCAAGGCTATGTCACTGGCGCGAGCAGTATTGTTCGTGGTGGCGAGCGGCGAAAAATGGAAGAGAAAGCGTTGATCGATGCGTTGAAAGAGCAGATCGAACACTGGCGCAAACGTGGCGATTGGCTAAAAATCCAATGCATGGAGATGCTGTTCGTTCGCGGTCGCTCGAATAAGGTTGTTGCCGCAACGTTGGATATTACCGAGCAGCAAGTTGCCAACTACAAGTTCGACTTTTTGGCTAGGATTCGCAACTCTGTGAAAAAAGCAGGCCTTCCTCGCGAAGTCTTTCCCGAACTTCACAACTAGCACGATATTGTGACTAACACGATGTTGATGGAAACATAAATTGAGCCAACAATTCTCCCAAGCCGATCTCGAAGCATACCTCGACGAAGCATTGCCGCCCGATGAAATGGGGCAGGTCGAAGAACTTCTGCGGAACAATCCCGAGTTGGGTGAGCGACTGATCGCGATCCACGGTCGGCGCGATGCGGGCGTACATACGCTTGGCGAAATCTGGCGCCGTCATCGACTCACTTGTCCCAGTCGTGAACAACTGACTCTTTACCTAGACAAGAAGTTGGGCAAAGAAGAAAGTCAGTACGTACGTTTTCATCTGGAAGAAATCCATTGCCGACTTTGTGTTGCGAGTTTCGATGACATTCGCATTTCGCGCGAGGATGACACGGACGATTCGATCAGCCGACATCAACGAATCCTTGATCGAAGCAGCCACTATTTGCGCAAGACCGACGAATAGAACCAAGACTACCGATTGGACCGACGAATTAGTTATTAGTCACCACGGACCGGTAAATAACCCAAAGCTCACGAGGTCACACGATGTCAACAAACCAACCACAGCAAGACGGCGAACGGTTCGGCGCTGCAGATCCCTATGTCGCGGGCCAAGGTGATTTGGATCAACCCAAGAAAAAGGGGTGGTTTGGCAGTTGCTTGATCGGATGTCTTGTTGTTGGCGTCATCATGGCGGTCCTTTGCGGGATCGTTGGATTTATTGCGTACAAGCAAGGCCCGTCCATAGCCGTTAACGCAAGTCGCGAGGTTGTGAAGGTCATGCTCGAGGAATCCGAGTTGCCATTGGAAGAGCAAGAAGCAGTATTGACCCAATTTGATCGCGTTGGGGATGCATTTGTTGCTGGCGATCTTAGCTGGGAGGAATCGTTCGCGCTGATGGAAGATTTTGCTCAATCGCCAGCGATGACTTTCGTTGTGCTGTTCGGAATCGAGCATAAGTACCTTGAAAACTCAGGGCTCTCGGAAGAAGAACGAGAAGACGCCAAGCAGACGATGACACGTATCATGCGCGCTGTCATGGAAGATGAACTCTCGAGTGATGAAATCCAGGAGCTTTCCAACGTCGTGATGACTAACCCGGGTACGGAAAAAGCACGGCTCAAGGAGGTATTGTCCGATCAAGAGTTGCGAGACTTCTTTGCTCAGGCGAAGGCGATGATGGACGAAAAAGAAATTCCATTCGAAGAGTCAACGACGAACATCTCAGACAAGATCAAAGAGATCGTTGACAAGCACTTGGGCGGGACAGCGGACGATGACCTGGACCTTCATATTCAGGTGGATGAATCGGAAGCTGAAGCTGAAGCGGAACCTATTGCGGTCCCGTAGTAGGCTGCGATTCGAGTTCACGAGAAATCTTTTTGAACTGCTTTTATGCACGCCGAGAACTCATTCTTCTGGGCATGATTTCGGTAGCGGTTTGTGCGTCAGTGATCGACTGCGTGGCTAAGCCAGGTTGGTCTCGGTCTCGATCTAGCGAAGTGGTTTGACTTGTAGAATTGCAAGTTTTGCTCGGAGACCTCGCAAGTTGATAGCGGGTGTAACCGCGTGTATCACGACGGCGTGCGCGGATTTCCAGAGGGATAGTGAACGTACGTTTTGTTACTTTGCGGATCTTTGCAGATAAAATCTTTTAATCGGATTAGATTGCGTTTACGATTTGCACACACAACCTCTGTGTTTCGGATCACTGTCCGCTCCTACTCGGTCGCGGGTGGTTCTCTGTGAGCAGAGAGGGTGAAACTGTGGAGATTAGGAGTAGGCCAACGATTTATTTTTTACTACGACAGGGGATAGCATCTGATGAGAATGCCAAAACTTTGCGCTGGGGTTATACGATCCAGCGTGCTTGGGCTTGGCCTGAGCGTTTGGGTAAGTCTGACTGTGTCAGCTCAAGACTTACTGCCCACTGCACTTTGGAACACAGAAAGCGGAAACTGGTCTAGCGCCGGTTCGTGGGATCCAGAGGCACCAACTGATGGACATGTTGCCGCCATTCGCAATGGTGGAACGGCCAACGTTGGCACAGCTGACACTGTACACGC
The DNA here is from genome assembly GCA_964397295.1 of uncultured Pirellulaceae bacterium. GTDB lineage: Bacteria > Planctomycetota > Planctomycetia > Pirellulales > Pirellulaceae > CAYNJG01. The sequence continues at coordinate 12,863 of CAYNJG010000010.1, read as the reverse complement.
TCTTTCCGTCATCAGCGGAACGATCGCACTCGGTAATGGTGCCGACCTTACCGTGAACAACGAAACAGTTGTTGGGTCGGACGGGGTTGTTTCTTTTGGTGGTGGCTCGCTCACTACCGACGTCTTCGGAATTTCTGGTGGCACAATTGACGTTGCCGGTTCGCTCGTCGACGGCTTGGGGCTCGGCGATACGCTGAACCTTTTCTCCGCCAGCACGGTAGGTGGAGCAGCTCGATCGGTTACGGTTGATGGCAGTGCACCTGACTTGGGTGACGGGCTTCGACTTTCATTCGTAACAGATGCGGCTGGTGGTGGCGTCGTGGTTGAGAGCAATCCGGTTCTCACCGTTGACCGTCTCACAGGTGCCACAACGATCGTCAATGGTGCCGGTAACCTCGATATCAAGGGGTATAGTATTTCATCCCCCAACGGGCTTCTTGCTCGGGATCGCAATAACTACATAAGCCTTCAAGATCAAGATTTGCCAGGCTGGGATGAAACTACAACCACGAACTCTCTGCTTGCGGAATTCAACCTAAGCGGTATGGCCTCGTTGTCACCTAATCAAGAACTTGACTTCGGTACCCCATGGGTAGATGGTGTCGGTTCAAGTCCATCTGACGAAAATCTCTCATGGGAATACCTCACGGCTGATGGCCGAGTTATTGAAGGCTCGGTTGAATTCAATGGACCGATTTCGGATCTAGTTCTTAACATCGACCCAGAAACGGGTTCCGCAGAACTTCGTCACGACTCGCCACTTTTGGGCGGTTTCGATATCACTGGTATTACCCTTGGTTCATCAAGCGGCTCGCTTGAAGCATCTGGCTATGAGGGATTTGGCGGAGATTGGGACCTAAGTCCGAATAACGACGAATCTCGAATTACCGAGGTCAACCTCACTGGTTCGGTTCCGGTTTCGAATGGTACGGCTATTCCTCTGGGCGACTTGTTTGACACCGATGGTGCACAAGACGTCACTTTCCGTTATGCGCTTTCGAATGGTATCCAGGCCAATGGTTCGGTCGTTTACGGACTGTCTTTGGACCCAGTGGGTTGTGCACCTATCAATGCGTTGCTCGGCGACCTCGACGGCGATGGATCTGTCGCGTTTGGTGATTTCTTGGTTCTATCATCGAATTTTGGTACACAGACTCAGAACTACGGGGACGGGGACGTCGATTGTGACGGAACAGTCGCGTTTGGCGACTTCCTGGTTCTTTCTAGCAACTTCGGCCAGACGCTCGGGGCTGCTACGTCAGTTCCTGAACCGTCTGGGGCAATGCTTTTACTGTTAGGAATCCTTGGGATGATGAAATTTCGCAAGAGTGGACGGAACGCAGTGCTCGCAGTAGCAGTTGTCGCGACCGTTGGTCTTTCAACGCAAGACACGTACGCTCAGTTCAGCGGACGATTGTTGCGGATACACCCGCAAGCGGTAAATGCTGGAATTGATAGCGTCGCTGAGTTTCAGCAGATCCTCAATGGCGAACTGACGGATGTAATTATCAATGAGGACTTCACCTTCGAGTTCAACGACATCGTTGACTTCGGCGGTGGTGAGGGAAGTTTTCCCGACTTTACCCTGCCCTACCCGGAAGGTCCGAACGGCACAATTGATGACGACATGAACACGTTCGGTATGGTTTTGGAAGCCAACGTAACTATCCCTGCCGGTGACTATGCAATTGGTTGTGGTAGTGACGATGGTTGCTGGATTCGAATCGACGGTGTGAGCTTCACCGAAACATTCAACGAAAACGGCACGAGTCCGAGCGATGGAGTGATCTTCAACGGTGGCCGTGGTCACGCCTTCACCTCGGGTAATTTCACTGTCGAATCTGATCTAGAGACAACTTTCGTCGCTGGGTTCTTTGAGAACGGTGGAGGCGATAGTTTCGAGGTGGCTCTTACTGATTTCCACATAGATGCAACGGACATTTGGGGTGAGGATGTCGGCTTCGAATTGGAGGACGGACTGTTCGACTGGGAGATCACTCCTGGTTCGTTCACCGGCCCTAACCCAATTCCGGGTGACTTCAATGCCGATGGTGTTGTGGATTTGGACGATGAGCGTGGTCTCGATCGTAACTTCGGCACGAACAACCCAGACGGCGATTTCAATCTCGATGGCATCGTCGACTTGAACGACGTGTGGTTGTTTTCGCAAGCATTGGAAGCCTCAGCCCCTGCGGGTGCTGCGGTTAATACGCCAGAGCCATCGTCGGCGTTACTATCGATGATGGTGATGTTGGGTCTACTCGTTGTTCGTCCCCGACGCGGCTAATCCTCCTCCAGTAAACAAGGAAATTAAATATGAAAATTTCATCTAAGCAATTGCTGGCGTTAGTCGCCGGTATGGTTTTGATGGTCGGAGGCAGCCAAGTTTTCGGCCAAGGTGGCATCGCGTTGGACTTCAGTACTGATCCTGAAGACCGGGGTGTCGAATTCTTCGGCGATTCGGAATGGCGGCAAACTGGAGGCGTAGAGAATTCTGGTTTCCTCAGCGTTACCGACGCCATAAACGGCCAGAGTGGGGCGATCGTCTTTCCCGACCTCGCTGATGGAGAAGCCCTGACTTCGTTCCGGATTTCTGCGGACCTTCGGGTTGGCGATGGTTCGGATCGACCCGCTGACGGGTTTAGCTTCAATCTTGTTACGCCAGACGACCCGCTTCTCGAAGGTAACCTGATCTATTCGGGCATCGGGACGGAAGGCAGTCTTCCGGAAGAAGGTTCGACAACGGGCCTTGGTATTGGTTTCGACGAATGGCAGAGTGGCCCGACGGACCCAAATGCCGGATCCGAAGACTTGCCGCTTCCTGGTGATCCAGCAGCTCTTGAAGTTGGTGGTGACCAAACGTGCCCAAACACTCGTGACGATTTTGGTGAGATCGTGAATGACTGTGTTGGTTTGAGTATCCGTGTTGACGGCGAGCTCATCGGTCAAGCTGGTTTCCCAACTTTGAACGGTGACTTGTTCGACAACACATCGCTTCAAACGGGGCCGCAAGGTGAAGAGCTAGGCTTTGCAAGATTGGTCATCGAACTTGTCGCTCAAGAAGACGGAACGAGTAATCTATTCGTTTCTTATAAAGACCGTACCGTCTTTGATCAGGCGATTGAATACACTCCGTCTCCTGGTCAGTTCGTTTTCGGTGGGCGAACAGGTGGTGCCAACTCGAATCACCACATCGACAACATCAGCTTGGTAACGGACTTTGTCGGAATCACCCTGGGTGACTTCGACATGGACGACGATATCGACTTGGACGATTACGGCATCTTGCTTTCGAACATGGACCAGTTTGGCCAGGACATCAACTTCTCGGCTGGCGATATCGACTTCTCGGGTAGCGTCGACTTGGCTGACTTTGCTGATTTCCGCCGTATATTCCTGCAGGAGAATGGCATGGCACTTAGCGAAGCACTGGCTGCAGAGTCCGTGCCAGAGCCAAGCAGTCTGCTGATGCTCTTGTTCGGTTTGGTTGGATTGCAACTTCGTCGTCGACGTTAATTCCTCTTCGAAACCGATGGTAGAATAGTACAAGGCTCGGGCATTCGTCCGAGCCTTGTTACGTTTAATTCAAGCGGAAGTCATCGTGGCGAACTCCGACTCTACCTCCAACCAGCAGCAGCACGCTGCGGGCCGACGGAAACCACGGCGGCCTATGTCTCGTGGTCGGAAGTGGGTGTTTCGTCTGATCGCAATGTCTCTTCCATTCTTGGCATTGCTCCTCATCGAAGTTGGTCTCCGAACTGCCGGAGTAGGCTATCCCACGGACTTCTTGGTTCCTCATCCGTCAAAGCCTGGCTACGTCGTCGACAACTACAAATTTGCGTGGCGGTTCTTTCCTAAGTCGCTTGCTCGAACGCCGCAGCCGATTGTTTGCGAGCAAGATAAACCTAGCGGTACGGTGCGTATTCTCGTGTTCGGTGGTTCGGCTGCGATGGGTGACCCAGAGGTTGCCTACGGGATGCCGCGCGTGCTCCAAACGATGCTCGAGCAACGGTATCCAAACCAAACATTTGAAGTCATCAACTGCGCAGTAACGGCGATCAATTCGCATGTCGTTCGTTCGATCGTCGGCGATTGCAAGCGGCTCGATGCGGACGCATGGCTTATCTATCTGGGAAATAACGAAGTCCACGGTCCGTTTGGCGCAGGTACGGTGTTCGGCGGAAAGAACCGTCCACTATGGAATTCTCGATTGTCTCTGGCCATGCAGGAGACAAAGCTGGGGCAGTTCGCCGTTGGGCTTCGTTCCGGTAGCGGTGGATCGCCGGATACTTGGGGCGGTATGGAAATGTTCCTGGATCAGCAGGTGCCGCACGATGACCCGGAACTTGCCCGCGTCTACCGTAACTACCAGGCGAACCTAAGGGCTATCGTAAATACGGCTCCGAACGACACCGAAGTGTTGGTCAGCACGGTAGTCACCAATCTTCGAGATTTCGCGCCATTCGTATCAGTCCATTCGAAGCTCTCGGAAGATCAAATCGCCGCATGGCAAAGAGTTTTCGACGCAGGCAAGGCATCGCAGCAGAACGGGGATATTGCGGCTGCTATAGAAAGCTTCGCCGAAGCAGCAAGCATCGATCCGAACTACGCAGGATTGGCGTACCGGCAAGGACTCTGTTTCGCTCGGGTAGAACAAAAAGAAAAAGCGATCGAAAAGTTCCGGGCTGCTCGAGACCTGGACGCATTGCGCTTTCGTGCTGACTCGCAAATCAATCGCATCATTCGCGACTTGCCCACGTCGGAAAACGTTGCGGTCATCGATGGCGAGCAGCAATTAACCACGTCGACCGTCTCCGGAGTAGGTGACAATTCCTTACTTTACGAGCATGTGCACTTAACCTTTGAGGGCAACTATCAGCTCGCTCGATTGTTTGCAGAACAGCTCGAGAAGAAACTCTCGTTTGACAAATCAGGTGCTTTGTCCCAATGGCCAAGCATAGAAACGTGCGGGCAGTTGCTTGGCCGATCACCTTATCACCAACGACTTACGCTTCAAGACGTTCGTGGGCGAATGGCGGTTCCTCCATTTTCCGGTCGAATGAACCAAGCAGAACGGAACGCCGAGCTTCAGCAAATAATGACGGAGCTCACGCAAGCGATGACCAGCGACATGGCGAAGGCAACTTTCGCGAACTACCAATCGCTGACCACGCAGCGCCCCCAGGATTGGCTGTTGCAACAACAGTTTGGCCTGTTACGTGATGCTGTGGGCGACAAAGAAGGCGCTGCTGAGAGTTTCCGCGCGATCACGTTCGAACTGCCACATCGGCCCGAGGCATTTTTTCGGTTGGGGGCTCAGTTGAATCGACTAAAGAAATACGAAGCAGCTCGAACGCCGCTTCAGAAAGCGGTGGAACTGAGACCCGATTATGTTCGAGCCAGGAATAGCTTGGGCATTTGCTTGTCCCATCTTGGCAAATACGACGAGTCGTATGAGCAGTTTGCGTTGGCGGTGGAAACGCAACCGACGTTCGCTGAGGCGTACTTGAACTGGGGCCTCGTCCTGGCGAATCAGAAAAAGCCGACTGATGCTGCCCAACGATTCCGCCAAGCCGTTGAAGCGGACCCGCAAAACGAGGCAGCGAGGCTGCAGCTGGGTTACACGTTGTTGAAGGCGGACGACGCATCAACCGCGTTAGACGAGTTCCAAACATTGATCGAAAAACGACCGCAGCTTTTCCGTGTGATCTCGCTTCAACTGGCTCGAGACCCTGAACTGCGTGAGAAAGCGATGGAGGGATTCGCGGCTCTGCTGGAGTTGGATTCAGGCCGAGCGGTAGCTCAGCAGTTTCTCGATAGTCTGAGATCCGCGACTCCGTAGATGATACAATGGACGACTTGCAATCGTCTCCCTCGCTACGATCAATGACATGCGTTTCTCATTGCATCTCACTCTCATCGGTTTTCTAGTAGTCACGTGTTGGCACTCAAGCTTTTGCCTTTCCGCGACGGCAGATGAAGCCAACATCGTTTCGATGCCGTTTACGGCTCGCACTGGTTCGGAAAGCAGCACACTCTTCGAAGAGTTATCACCCTCCGATACTGGCATCGATTTCATTCAGCCAATCGATATCACACATCCGCAGAAAGCGATTTATGTTGGCGGTTACGCGTCACCCGGTATCGCGATCGGTGATCTGAACGGCGATGGTCTGCCTGACTTGGCCGTGACCGGTGGACCTGTAAAGAACCGTCTTTATCTTCAGATCGCAGGCACGGATGGCCAGGCATCCATGCGTTTTCGCGATGCATCGGACGAGACGAAATTTGGAATTCGAAACGACTGGTCGGCTGGAGTTACGCTGGTCGACATTGACAACGACGGAGATCTGGATATCTACGTCTGCAACTACGACGCAGCCAACCAGCTTTTCATCAACCAAACCAGTGATCCAGCCAAACCGCAATTCGAAGAGTTGGCGAAAGCTTACGGGTTGGACTTGATAGACGCATCTTTCACCGCGGCCTTCAGCGACTACGACTTAGACGGAGATCTGGACGTCCTGGTGTCGGGGTATCAGTACGTCAATCCAGCCGGGCGGCCGGGGAAACCACCCGTGCGGCAAGTTGGAAACAATGAGTACGAGGTCATTGCACCGTTTGATAAGTACTATGGAATCGTTCGCAATGAGCACGGCAAGAAAGAATTCACCAACGTTGGTCGCCAAGATCGACTCCTCAAAAGCAACTTAACCAATTCCGATGGCAAGCAGATTCGTTTTACAGATGTGACTGTCGAATCTGGGTTGGCAGATCGCGGTGTGGGAAATTCGGTGCTGTGGTGGGACTTCAACGGGGATCGGCTTCCCGATCTTTTTGTCGGTAACGATTTCAAAGTAGCCGATCAGCTCTATCGCAATAACGGCGATGGCACCTTCACCGACGTGATCCAAGAAACGTTTCCGCATACAACATGGTTTAGCATGGGTAGTGAGGCGGGCGACATCAACAACGATGGGCTCATTGACCTGTTTGTTAGCGACATGGCTGGCACCACACACTACCGATCCAAGGTGACGATGGGCGAGATGAATGTCCACCGTACTTTCATGGCGACGGCCAACCCACGGCAGTACATGCGGAATGCGTTGTTGTTGAACACCGGAACGCCCCGGTTCATGGAAGCCGCGTACATGACGGGGCTTGCGAAATCGGATTGGACGTGGGCGGTGAAGCTGGCCGACTTTGACAACGACGGAAAACTGGACGTTTACATCACCAACGGTGCTGCTCGGATGTTCAATCACTCCGACCGGAATTTCACCGATGTTCAGCGAATCGGAAAAACACAGTGGGACCTGTGGGAAGACACCGATCCACGACGCGAGGAGAACTTGGCCTTTAAAAACTTGGGCGACCTGAAGTTCAAAAACGTCGGCAAGTCGTGGGGACTTCAAAAGCTAAGTATGAGCTACGCGGCAGCCTACGGTGATCTCGATTCCGACGGCGACTTGGATATTGTCTGCACTCACTTGGACGAGCCGCTTTCGATTTACCGAAACGCGACGAAAGGCAAATCGATCGAAGTCACGTTGCAAGGCAAAGCGAGCAATCGATCCGGCATTGGGGCGACGGTTCGCCTTCGATCGGGCAACCAACGTCAGGTGCGGTACCTCTCGCCGACGATGGGCTTCCAGTCCTGCAATCAGCCCACGCTGCACTTCGGTACGATGGCCGAGAAGATCGACGAACTGACGGTCGAGTGGCCGAGCGGTGTGACTCAATCTTTCCAAGACTTAGCCACTAACCGCAAGTACCAAGTAACGGAACAAGGCGAGCCAGTCGCGGCTCAGCCGGGCTACGCATTAGATCCGAAGCGGTTTTGGTTTCGACCTTCCACCACGTTCCCAGCACTTCGCCACATAGAAAACGAATTCGACGATTACAAGCGACAGCCATTGCTGCCCTACTCGCATTCGAGATTGGGAGCGTCCATCGCAGTCGCTGACGTTGACGGAGATGGTCGAGATGACATCTACCACGGCCGTCCCAGCGGAGCAAAACGAGCCGTCTACAAAAATGCTGGTGGCGGACGCTTGGTTGTTGGCTCGATACTGCCAGAGACTGAATCGGAAGATATGGGAGCGTTGTTCTTCGACGCCGATCTCGACGGCGACAAAGATTTGTACTGCGTCAGTGGCGGTTCGGAATTCGAGCCGAACGACGAGAGACTAAGAGACCGACTTTATCTGAACGATGGCAAAGGGAAGTTCTCCTTGTCTGACGGAGCTTTACCAGACATTCGAGATAGCGGCAGCGTTGTTGTGGCAGCGGACTATGATCGTGACGGCGATCTGGATCTCTTCGTCGGCGGACGTGTTATTCCAGGAGATTACCCGAGCACGCCCAATAGTCGGCTACTGAAAAATGACAGTACAGCCGGTAAGCCAAAGTTCACCGATGCGACAAAGACGGAAGCACTAACGTTGCTGTCGAGCGGCTTGGTTGTGTCCGCGGTTTGGTCGGACGTGGACGGAGATGGCTGGACCGATTTGCTGACGGCCAACGAGTGGGGGCCGATCCGACTGTTCCACAATGAGTCAGCCGATGACGGGCGAAAGCTAGTTGATCGCACGAAGGAGTGCGGGCTGCACGCGTTGCTCGGTTGGTGGAATGGGATCAGCCCATGTGATCTCAACAGAGACGGCAACATGGACTACGTGGTTACGAATTTCGGGTTCAACACGCAGTACAAAGCCAGCGACGAGAAGCCTGAGTTGTTGTTCTACGGCGACTTCGACCAAACGGGCAAACGCCATATCCTCGAAGCCAAATTTGAAAGCGATAAGTGCTTTCCTCGACGCGGACTTAGTTGCTCAAGTCACGCGATGCCATTCGTGCGGCAAAAGGTGCAGACGTTCCACAATTTCGGCGTCTCGACGCTCGAACAAATCTACACAGAAACGAAGCTCACGAAATCACTTCAACTATCAGCGAATTGTTTGGCGAGCGGTGTACTCATTCAACGAAGTGCAGCCGACGGTCTGCCGCAGTTCGAGTTTCAGGCTTTCCCGCGAGTAGCACAAATCTCGCCCGCGTTTGGATCCTCCGTTCATGACTTTGACGCGGACGGACACGCAGACATTTTCATCGCTCAGAACTTCTATTCTCCGCAACTCGAGACCGGACGAATGGACTCTGGTTTGAGCATGGTGTTGCGTACGAAGGTTGCTGACACCGGCGAGATCGAATTCGAACCACTTTGGCCACAGCAAACAGGCATAGCCATCGCGGGAGATGCAAAGTCCACCGCGATTGTTGACTTCAATCAGGACGGCTGGGCCGATTTACTAGTGAGCCAGAACAACGGTCCGATGATGGCTTATGAAGCTCGCCCGCGTTCGAGCAAACAGCTATTCCGCTTACGTATGGTTGGCCCTGCTGGCAATCGAGATTGCGTGGGAGCTCGGGCTACCTTGATCTGCAGCGACGGTGGAAAAGATTATCGGCAGACTCGCGAACTAACAGCCGGGCAAGGTTACCTGTCTCAATCCACGGCCACTGTTTCGTTTGGCCTCGGGGAAGCGGCTCCCAAAGAAGTACAGATCACATGGCCCAGTGGGATGAAGACTCGATACGCTATTCCCGCAGGTGAACGCACTTTAGCTGTCCGACAGCCAGGTGCACAATAGTCGTGATCGTAGGGCGCAGCCTTAGGATTCCGTCGTCGAGGAGGATTTATATGTCGGACGCTCGAAACATTGCTTACCAACCATTGCGAGTTTCTTCGCTGGAATCAAAGCAGCGAGCGGATGAGTTTTACTCACTGATGAACGCTCGACGAAGCGTACGTCAGTTTTCCTCGGATCCAGTTCCCAAGGAACTTATCGAGCAAGCCATCCGCACGGCTTCAACAGCTCCTTCCGGTGCGCATCGCCAACCTTGGCAGTTCGTGGCAGTGAGTAATGCCGAAATCAAGTTGCAAATCAAGGAAGCGGCTGAGAAAGAAGAACGCGAATTCTATGACAGCGGAAAGACACCGGAGGAGTGGCTTAACGCTGTACGACCCATGGGTACGGATGCTGAGAAACCGTACCTAACAATCGCCCCGTGGATTGTTGTGCTCTTCGAGCAAGTTCATCGCTACGACGAAACGAACGACATCGAAAAGAACTACTACGTAAAAGAAAGCGTCGGAATCGCCTGCGGTCTTTTCATCGCAGCGATTCAAAACATGGGGCTCGCGACACTAACACACACGCCCAGTCCTATGGGCTTTCTTTCGAAAGTCCTCAATCGCCCAACGAACGAACGGCCGTTTGTGCTCTTTCCCGTGGGGTATCCCGCACCAGACGCTTGCGTTCCCAAACTGACTCGTAAGCCGCTGGACCAAGTTTCGACATGGATCGAGTAACAACGATCCGAAATGACCGATCGAACGTTTCTGATGGTGGAGTAGTCGACTCCGGCGAGTAAGATTGCTCCACGGAGGAATCAGGATGGTCCGGATTTGACACTGTTAAGGGTTTGAGAGGTTCGGTTGTGCGCTACTTTCTGCAACTGCCCGAATAAACCGGTAGTTAAACGTCCACACCGCGTTGCGAAACTTACTCTTTCGCATGACTTTCATCCGTCAACATTGCTTGAGATTCTGCCGCGCTGAGGCTGGAACCATCATTACGATCGAGACGTTGTTGGTCTCGACGATCGCAGTGATTGGCATACTCGCCGGACTCGCCTCTTCACGGGACGCAGTCGTTGCCGAGTTATCTGATGTTGCCGGTTCGCTTCAGGACATCAAGCAGACGTATGAGTTCAACGGGATCGTCTCTCATTCGTCGCGTACGCACGGCGCCGGTTACGAAGACAGCCTTGATTTCTGTGACAGCGCGAATGACGGAGTGGGTGCAGCTGACAATTGCATCACGTTCGACGGATTGCCGATGGATGAAGTTGTTGGAACAGAACAGCTGTTTCTGCCGTCTGACATTGGTACATTCGACTTCGACGATGTGACAACTGGCGTCGGTGGTTCCGCAACCGGATTGATTGGCGACGGCACGATCGACACTGGGTTTACGGTGACCACCGATACCGGCAACATCGCGGGAACATCCAGCAACGAAGTTCGCTTTCGCGAGACGGTTGGAACGGCCGGCACGTTTACAATTGCATACGACGAACCATTGACCGAGTTCGAATTCTGGATTCGCAACTTTGCCAACATCGACGGTCGTCCGGAACAGCTGTTGGGTAACTTCAAGATCGAGCTAAGCGATGGCACCATCATCAATAACGCGGCGTTTACGGTCTTGCCGGACGCGATCGCACCGAATCAAAACTATGGACTCTTCAGTACACGCAATAACGACAATTCTCGTGTCGTAAGTGTGAACCGCGGCGGTCTCGACTACGTTACCGACCCGCTATTCAACGGTACTCCGGATCAAGCTTCGGGGCGTCTTACCTTTCCGAGCATACCTATAACTGCGAACCCAGCGGCACCTGGTTCTGTTGGCGTATCGTCGATAATGTTCGATAGAAGTGGTGGGCCCGGCGGTGGATTTCAAGCAAACTTCAGCACGTCTGGTCGGGTCCTTCGCGAAGCTCCTTAGATAGATTTGGGGAAGCTGGCCCACTCAAATAGCATTGCTTTCACCGCCCCATTGCAGGAACCTTGCGAATTTCTCTGCGTCGTATTGCGCTTCCCGGTAGCTGCCGTAAGTAAACTCGTTCACGAAGCGATCGTGCTCTTCAAACGCTCTGAGAATATCTTTATGGTCGGCTGAGCGTCTTTGATGACGATTTGCTGGGTCGGACTTTTCTTGTTTGGCTTTGGCGAGCGAATGGGTTTCTAGGAACTTGCCTGAGTTCACCACCGTCTTCAGAGCAAAGAACGGACGCCCTCCTCGCCCTCGCTCGCGCCCAACTTCTGCCAGAAGGTTTCCAGCCGGACTCAGGTAGATCGTTCTAATGACGCCTTGGCTAGTTTGTTGAAACGTCCCCATCTCACGCATGCCAAGGCACTTAAGAACATGGTCGTGATATTTGAAGAACGGATTATTTTGATAGAGAGCTCGCCATGAATCCGAGACTTCCACTTCCTGCGATCCACCGGCTCTATTGGAAGAGATCAAGGCTATGGAAACGATCCCGACCATGAATACCGCAGGGATCGCAAGCTGGGCCCCCGCAATGCTCGACAAGTTGTCTAGATGTTGAATGCCGGCGGCGTAGAAGCTGAATCCGGCCCCCGCGATTGCACATAACAATGGAAAAAATAATCTCCCCCATCGCTTGAGTCCTGAACTTCTTGACACGTTGCGCGGTACATCAAACTCAGTGTCCACAACGCGGGTTGGGAACCCTTCGCTTTCGATACCGCATAATCGACACGCGTTTGGATACCTGCGCAAGATTGCTGGGTCGAACTGACTCAACTTTAGTTTCCATCCGGCTTCCGTGTTCATCTGTTTGATCTGCCAGTACAGTGCTGCCGGCAACATCACTAAGAGACAGCCAATCCATGGCAAGAGAGCGTACAGTCTAAAATTGGGATTCAGCGCGGGATGGTTGGTATGCGAAGGAATTTCCCAATCTGGCTGTGGTTCTTCTTCTGCAGTAACTTTACCTTCGCTGCTCCAATCGAGACCTTTAGTCACCCCACGAGTCGGTTGTCCAAGAAATTGTGCGTCCTCAACACTTTCCGACTTGTCATCCGCCAGCGACACATGTTGTGCTGGAGACTCAAGGCGATGCTCTTTCACTTTGGACATTAGTCCGCTGTGGAATAAGTATCCCATGCCAGCCATGATAGTCACCACCACGGCACGAGCTAACAATTGTGAGCGATCTCGCATCAGTTTTCATCCTTTTTAGAATGTCGTTCTACAATGTTAGAA
>CAYNJG010000009.1:0-68787 GCA_964397295.1 uncultured Pirellulaceae bacterium | reverse complement strand
CAGCAGTGGCACACTTTTCCATGTCGCTCCGAAAACCTGTTGGTTTTATTTAGTAAGTAATGCCTAGTAATGTTGCTCGAGCATAGCTCGATCCAGTCTCGTCGACGTGTTAGGCTTTGTCCACATAAAGCCATAACACGAGTCGATTCCCATGCAGCTATCTCAACTTGCTTTCGTGTTCACGATCGCGATTCTTCTACACGCGACGAACTCCCAAGTGCTCAGCGACGGTCCCAAAGACAATATGCCCGACCAAGTGCGGCGCGTCCCGCCGCTAGGCATCGAAGTCTCGCCAGAAAAACGTGAGCAACTGGAAACGCAGTTGCAATTGCTACGCGACAAGATCGATGAAGTGGCCGCCGATCACCCAGGGATGGCCGAACGATTGCCAGACATCGAGATCCTCTATCGCGCCGTCCATGATGCACTCGAGTACCAAGAGTTTTTCAAGAAAGGCGAGATTGAAGAAGCGTTGAGTTTGCTTCAGTTGGCAGAGAATCGCGTTGCGGATTTAGAACGCGATCTAAAACTCTCGAAGGTGGCGAAGCAGGCCGGCAAGGAAATGGAGAACGAGCATCCACCTATGCCTGCGTGGTTGAAGTCTTCCAGGTCTCGCCTGATGGTTCGCGGGTTTCGCTCGAAGATCGACCACACGGTCCAGCCGTACGGTCTCGTATTCCCGAAAAACTACTCTCACAAGGACGGTAAACGGTATCGACTGGACGTTTGGTTTCACGGTCGCGGAGAAACCATGAGCGAAAACGGTTTTCTCAGCCAGCGACGAAAGAAGATGGGCGTGTTCGCTGCCGACGATGCTTTCGTTTTGCATCCTTATGGACGGTATTCGAACGCGTTTAAATTTGCCGGTGAAGTTGATGTACTTGAAGCGATCGAACACGTCCGCGAGAACTACCACATTGATGATGATCGAATTAGCGTCCGCGGATTCTCGATGGGCGGTGCCGCGTGTTGGCAATTTGCAGTGCACTACGCGGATCGATGGTTTGCCGCGAATCCGGGAGCAGGTTTTTCGGAAACACCCGAGTTCTTGAGATTCTTTCAAAAGGAAACGCTCACGCCGACCTGGTACGAGGAAAAGCTCTGGCAAATGTACGACTGCAACCTATGGGCGACGAATTTGTTTCACTGTCCAACGGTCGCCTACAGCGGTGAGGATGATATTCAAAAACAAGCCGCCGACATCATGGAATCTGCGCTCGACCAGTTGGGCGTGAAACTTGTGCACGTGATTGGTCCCAAGACCGGACACAAATACCATCCGGACGCCGCGGCGGAAGTCGCCGATCGAATCGATGGCTTGGCCAAGCATGGTCGCGATACTCTACCGCTGCAGATTGATTTCGTCACTTACACGCTGAAGTACAATCGCATGCATTGGCTCACGGTCGACGCATTGTCTGAACATTGGAAGAAAGCCACCGTGTCAGGCAAGATTTCGGATGAACGAATCGACTTGCAAGTGTCGAACGTCGAGCAAGTAACGATCGAAATCCCGCCTGGATCGTGGCCGTATCACATTACAGAATCCGTAAAAGTGTTCGTTAACGATGCCGGTGGCGATGTGGTGCGACCCATGTCAGACCGTTCGTTGAGGCTTACGCTTAAAAGGCAAGGCGACGATTGGGTGCATGTCGACAGGCAACAGCCGCCTACCAAGGAACTACGAAAACGTCATGATCTGCAGGGTCCCATTGATGACGCATTGATGGACTCATTCATTTTCGTGCGTCCAACTGGCAATTCGAAGAACAAAGCGGTTACCGACTGGGCGAATGGCGAGCTTGAAAGGGCGATCGAACACTGGCGTCGGCATTTCCGCGGCTACGCACGAGTCAAGAACGATACAGATATCACCGACGAAGACATGCAATCTGCGAATTTGATCCTTTGGGGCGATCCAGAGAACAACATGGTGATGAACAAAGTGATGGCGACCGGACGGATGCCGATTACCTGGACGAGGGACGCACTAAAAATTGACGACAACGAATACGCGGCGTCCGATCATGCCCTGATCGCGATTTATCCCAATCCACTTCATCCGGACCGTTACGTTGTGTTCAACAGCAGTTTTACGTTTCGCGAGTTTGCGTATCTCAACAATGCCCGGCAAGTTCCCAAGCTTCCAGATTGGGCGGTTGTGGACATTCGTACTCCGCCGAATTCGTTGTGGCCGGGTAAGATTGTGGACGCGAATTTTTTTGACGAAGGATGGCAGTTGAAATAATGTCGATGTACAAAATTCGCAAAGCCACCATTGAGGATGCCGAATCGCTAGTCAAATTCAATCTTCGTTTAGCGAAAGAGACGGAAAACCGCGATCTTGATCGCGCGCTGCTGCAGCCCGGTGTCGAAACCATTCTGAATGACGCACGTCGTGGCTTTTACGTCGTTGCGGTACACGATCAAACCGTGATCGGTGCGACAATGGTTACGAAAGAATGGAGCGATTGGCGTAACGCGGACTTCTGGTGGATTCAAAGCGTGTACGTGGTCCAAGAGCACCGACGCCAAGGTGTATTCCGAAGCTTGTTCGAAGAAGTGAAACGTCTTGCGAACGAGCAAAACGTTTGCGGGTTTCGACTCTACGTTGAACAAGAAAATGAAGTTGCGCAGAAGACGTACCACGAGCTCGGTTGGCACGAGACGATCTACAAAATGTTCGAAGTGAAATCGTAGCCGCGAAAGCACTGCTTGCGCAAGCTTGCGAAATCGGAATATTCGTTAGGGTCACCGCTTCCAGGTTCCGATGACATTGAGTGAACCAGGCGATTAGGGCTGACTTGCGAGCAGGAAGCCATGACTACTACTTAGTTCGCCTGTGAACCATTTGAATTTCAACAACGTATCTTCGGTTGGCACACCGTTTTGTAAGCAGATGTCGGGCGGAGCTCGGCTGCGTGCAGAACCGCCATACTAAGATTCCAATTTTGTTCGGAGATGTCAGGATGACGTGGCGAACTTTTCTTTCCGTCGTAACCGTAATTGCATTGTGCGGTACTTCTCAAGCTCAGAGCTACCGAAATCAAGACGCCGCTGTTGGCGGAATTGCCGGTGCAGTCATTGGCGGCATCATTGGCCACCAAAATGACGAAACCCCTGAAGGTGCGCTCATTGGTGGCGCTGTCGGCGCTATTGCTGGTGGCTTGGTTGGAAATGCCAAGGACCAAAACGTAGCGCGGCAACGATACTATCATCAGCAAGCCCATCGCCAAGCATGGCAACAACATCAGCAACAGCAGGTGCTTGGTCGCGCTGTCACCATCAATGATGTTGTATCCATGTCGCGCAACGGCTTGGGCGATTCGGTCATCGTGAACCAGATTCGCACCAATGGCGTGGTTGACCATATCGGGACGCACGAGATCATTGCTTTGCACAAAAGTGGCGTGAGCGAAAACGTTATCACGGCAATGCAACAAGCACCGCATGCGGCAGCGACGGAAACTGTTGTTGTTCGAAAATCTGTACCTGTAAGAAGACCACCACAGGTTATCGTTCAAAAAGAATATGTTGTTCCCGCGCCTCGCGTGCGATATGCAACGCGGCCCGCTTTTCCGACTTATCCTTCGCGACGTCAGTTCCATCGCTACTGGTAACGGAGGCTGCAAATACTTCGCGAGATCCTTTGGCCAAGGTCTACAAAAGCCAGGATAAAACGCCCAACACACGGGTTACGGCGACACAACGATGTGTCAGAATAGAAGAGGACAGCAGGTTGGACACGATCCAGTCTGCTGTTTTTTGTTGATCTGATCCTCCCACACCGAAGAAGCGAACGGCAATGAGCCCCGCAAATTCTGCGCTACCCAGCATTGCAATTTCCACGGGTGATCCGGCAGGTGTTGGCCCCGAACTTTCCTTGCGGGTGATCGAAAAGGTCTTGTCGATTTGTCGACCCGTTCTTTTCGCTGATGTTCGTGTATTGTCCGCGGTCGCGGAAAGGCTGGACCTTGTGCTGCCGCCGACCGTGTTGCTCGAAGAACTAGCCAGTCAATCGAACGCTGTTGTCGTAGACGTGCCAAACATCGAACTCGCGCAGTTCGAACCGGGCGTCGTGAATGCATACACGGGCCGCGCGTCGTACGACTATGTGACACAAGCAATTGACGCGTGCGTGGCCGGTTCCGTTGCAGGCATGGTGACCGGTCCAATCAACAAAGATGCGTTCAATGCAGGTGGAATCGCTTATCCCGGTCACACGGAGATCCTTCAGGATAGAACCAACGCACCGCGCATCTGCATGATGCTGACCAGCAAAGAAATCACTTGTAGCGTCGTCACGGCCCACGTTGGGTTGGACGAAGTTCCCAGTTTGCTATCGCAACAGCGCGTGCTGGACGCAATCGAACTGAGTCACGAAGCACTGACGCGAGTACGCGGACATGCCGCACGGATGGTCGTGTGCGGATTGAATCCACATGCAGGGGAGGGCGGTTTATTTGGAAACCGAGAAGAAGAGACGATCATCCAGCCAGCCGTCGATCAAGCGAAGGCGTCGGGAATCGATGTAGTGGGTCCGCTACCGGCGGATACCGCGTTTATCCCATCGATCCGAGAGAAGACGGATGGCTACATCTGCATGTATCACGACCAAGGATTGATTCCTCTGAAGGCATTGGCCTTCGACAATGCAGTGAACGTGACGCTTGGACTGCCGATTGTGCGTACGTCGGTCGACCATGGCACAGCTCTCGACCTGGCGTGGAAAGGTACCGCAAACGTTTCAAGTTTTGTAGAAGCGGTTGAGTTGGCCGTGAAGCTCTGCAAGTCGTAGCAAGCACCTGATTGTTTGAGCATCCAAGTTTCTTCTTAAGCGATGTTGAGCACTTTCTGGTTATTTTTCTAAACGGATCCAGCAAGAATGATGCGCGCCAGTGGGGAGTGAATAAGGTGGGAAATGAATAGGGCACGCCCACAATCCGAGGCCAAGGCCGCCGCCACCCCGAAGCCTGATTCGCCTGAAGCCTGAAGGGCTGACACATCCCTTGCCGGGTCCGTAAGGACCCGGAAGACGGTCACAGCAAAAACAAAGCCCCAGCGGGGCGGCACACGAAGGAAGTGTCGTCCACGCTGGGGCTTTGTGCGAAATCGATTCCCAAGAAACCGGGATCTACGACCGGCAGGAAATGTGTCGGCTTAGTTGTTCAGCAGCGAACCAAGAACACGTGCGTAATCGGTTGGAGGCGTAGTTAACGCGGGTTTCGCTTTGAATGGGTTATAAAGCGGATCTCCGATTGTCGTGATGGTCCAGGAATTCGTTGTCTTGGATCGATACACGGCTTCGATGTAGGTGAACTTGCCAGTCAATAGCATGGCGAAGAATTCGTTCGGACGTGGAAATGCCAGCAGATACGGTTCGTAGACAGGGCCAAGCGTTCCTGTCACGCCCTCATCTAGCATCCGCTTACACCAAACTTGGCTGTCCGGCTTGCGAATTGTGGACGCTTCGGCACTGGCCATGTGATATCCGATCGAACCCGGATTCCATTTGAACGAATCCGTATACTGGGCCAATGCGTACCAGCCGCAATAAAGTGCCGTATCAGGGCATTCGCCGACTTTAAACAGTTCCGGTGTGTTGTTCAGGACAACTTCAAGTTGCGTGTTTTCCGATATCAATTTGTGTGCGAGCAAAACGGATCGGTCGTAATCGGGCCTGCTTCCAACTTGTGGTGGGGTGGAGTTAACCAGTGATCCGACGCCGAGAGCGTCCAGGTAAACTTTTCCCGTCAGCCCTGTCTTTTCGACCGCAATTGCTTTGTCGATAAGGGCTTGGGTGAGCGGATATGTTGGTGCTTCCAATCGTGAAATCATCAGTGTTCGCGTGACTTGGCGAATGGGCGCCGAGTCGTAGTTGTAGTGCAGGTAGTTAGGAAGCCAACGCAGAATCGGATAGTTGGATTCCAGTACCAACGATAGTTCACTGTCGAAACTCGAGTACGTCTCGTTCTTTTTCGTGCGGTCGGTAGCCCATGCTAATTCGTTCAACTGGTTGTCAATCCATGTGACCGTGCCCGCGATGCCATCGGCTCGTTCGATCACGACGATTGTGTTGGTGTCGCGTTCGATGCTGGCGGGCAGACCGCCAATCAAACCCTGCGCCTCTCTTAGCCCATTAAGTCTTCCGAAGCCAAGGTTGTACTCTTGTTGCATGCGTTCGGAACCGTTACCCGCATCAATAGCACGCTCCATGTTTTGTGTAACGACCTGCAGCCCTGCGGTGGCGACCGACAACTGAGTAAGTGTATTGATGGCCGTCTGTTTTTCTTCTCCATTGGAAAGTGCGTTGATCCGAGCTTCTGATGCCTTGAGTCGGCTAGCTAGTTCGGTCGTTACGGCTTGTAGTGTGGAGTCCGGGGTTAAGCCGGCCAAGTTGGTGGCAGGGGCGCTAGATGCAGCGATCTCGTCGAACTTGGTTAAGAAATCCAAGAGTCGCTTCATTCGCCGCTGGCGTTCAAGCTTCAACAGCTTTACTCGTCGGCGAGTTACAGAATCGGCCGATGCTAAAGGACCGATCTTCAATGGCACGTCCCAAGTGGTGACCATGCAGCGAATCTTGTCTTGCAGTTGGTTCGTTGCGACCCATCGCCGAATGGCTGGACGAATTGTTTTGTCCCAGGTCGCTCGGTCTAGTTCTTCGGTGATCGGCATGTCGACGGCACAAATGTTCTTCGTCGGAATGCCTCGCTGTTGTGCGTAGTAGGTTCCAAGCTTTTGCGACTGCGGGCTCTTTCGATTCACCACAATCGCGACCTCAGCCGGTCGTAACTCTGCATGTCCAAGGGTGGCGAAGCAGGCCAACATGAAGCAGGCAAATACCGGGGAAAAAAAACGATTCATGACAAGCTCTCAAGTGAGACGGAAGCCCAAAAATAGTAGTAGTGAATGAGCACGAGACCTGCCTTCAAGTTAGACCGGTTGACGAGGATTCTCAAGCCGCTCGTCAGTGATAGCACACGAAATCGCTTCACAGGGTAAGCGATAGCGCGTTGAAACCGTCAAACGTTGCCCAGCTTCCGCAGCTGGCTACGGGATTACTTACTGGCTGGATTACTGTCTGTTAGAAGTTAGAAACGGCTGGCCGTTGTGAACGGGCTTGATGAGCACTCGCCAGTTCGGGCTTGCCGAGTTTTTTGTAGATGGTTGCAAGCGAACTGTGAGCTCGCAATCGATCGGCTTCAACAAGAACTCCACGCAGAGCGGTTTCCAAATCAGTTCGTGCCGCTTCCCAGTCTTCCAATTGCAAATGGAGCTGGCCACGTGTTTCAAAGAACTCAGGTCGAGCTTCGATCTCGATAGCTTTGTTTGCGGCGACTAACGCTGCTTGCAATCGTTTCGGTGCCGTGTTACCCATGACCCATGCCATATTGTTGTAAGCGAGCCCACTTTCCGGCTCGTAGTCGATGGCTTCCTGAAAGTACTTCATGGCCTCCTGAACTCGCCCGCCACGAAGATGCAATTCTCCGGCCGTGATGAAGACATTGGCCGTCACGGTTTTCTTCTCTTTCATTTCCTTCAGCAACGACTCAACCTTGAACGGTTCGTAAGTCAGTCGGGCCGCCAGCCGATTCACTAAAACCTGGTTGTCGTTGTTCAGTCCGTGAGCCTCGCACAGCAGTGGCAAGAACTCCGGAGATGTTTCTTCGGTGCTGTTCAACTGTGCCAGCACACTGATGGCTGCGAGATTACTGATGTCAGGATGCTTTGGGTACTTTTGCCCGCCCTCGCGTGCGCGTTGCGCTGCCTCTTCGACTTGTCCGAGTAATTGCAATGCGGCCGACCAATACGCGTAGTCAACGGCAACCAATCGGGGTTCGTTGGCGCGTGCGTAGCGAATGAAATCAGTAGCGGCTATTTTCGCAAGCTCCCGCTTACCGGCGGAAAGATGCTGCTGCATCAGTTCACCGTTAAACTCGCCGTACTCTTTTTTTAGTTTTTCCATCAGCCCGACCGCTTTTGCGATTTGACCAGTGCCCTCGAAGTATTTGACGTGTAGATACTTTCCGAATTTGTTATTCGGTTCGATGTTCAATGCGGCGTCCGCATGGGCTTTCATGAGTAGCCAGCCTTCGGCTTCCGTTTCCTCCGAAATATCCCCCTGCAAAAGGGCATTCGAGATCCAAAGATGTGCTGCAGGAAGCCCTTGTTGCTGAGATTCTTCTTGCGGTTCTTCGGTTTCGGTTGATTCGCTGCCAGCTGCCGTCGCTGTGTCTCGTGCGGCTAAGTCACTTTGGTCGAGTTCGGATGGATTAAGCTCGGCAGTCAGGCTTTTGATCGCGTCGAATTCTGGCAACGGCGCGAGAGGTTTTATTTTCTCATAAGCCGTCTCATAGTCCGGTGGATTTTCGTTCAAGTGTCCAAGAGCGGCATTGAATTCGAGCATCTCGCCCTTGCGGTAATTCAGTTGGCTCAGCTTCTTGCGACACAGATCAGCTGTCGCATACTCTTTTTTCTCCAACGCATCGAACATGACTCGAACGTAGCGCAATTGTTTTTTCGTGTCGTTTTGCACGTTTGCCAATACTAACGTGCTCACCAACGGTAGCATCAGTAGGAAAGCGGGCAGCGACCAGGCGAGAGCGTTGTAGTCTCGCGACTTCCACCAGGCCGTTGTGAACTTGGATGCCGTGCGTCTGCCCCGACGTACTTTTTTCGAAAACGCTTTTCCCCAATCGACTATCCATTTTGGTAGATAGTTCTCAGCCCACGTGGTGAATCCTTTCCCGAGCCGCTTGAAGAACTTTCCAAACCATTTGGAAATGGCCTTGGATCGTTTTTCGAACCAATCCATGAGCGATTTGGGTAGGAAGATTCGGAAGACATAGCCCAACGTCGAAAAGAATCCCGTGGCACTCTTCGTGAATTTTTTCTCGACCTGTTCCGTGATCGCGCCAACGCGCTTGCCAACTTTTTTGCCGGTCGACTTCGTCGCTTTGTTGACCTTCTTGGTTAGCGACGTTGGAATGATGAGAGAACCGATAAAGCTGAAAGCTTTGCCGATGTTGCCAAAGAAGTTCTTGAAAAACTTCTCGATCGCTTCCGTGAGAGAATTGAATCCATCGCCTATTTTCTTGCCAAGAGACTTGCGGCGGCTCGAGCGTTTTTTTGATCTGGCCATCTAGCGGTCGGCAAGCGCTCGGTGAGCAGCTGCTTGTTCGGGCTTTTTGAGTTCGTCGTAAATCATCGCCAGTGAACGATGAGCATTTTCTGGGTTCGGCACGGCGCGCCGAAGGGCCTGTTCCAGGTTCTGAATGGCTTCGTCCCAGCGTTCCATTTTGACCAAGATTTGCCCACGTGTCTCGTAAAAGTTCGCGTCTTGTTTTGCTGCCAAAGCACGGTCGGTAAGCTCGAGCGCCTTGTTCAGATTAATCGGTTCGACGTTGCTATTAATCCACGCGAGATTGTTCCAGGAATAAGCCATCTTGTCATTCCGTTCACACGTTAGCTCGTACAGCTTTCTCGCTGGTTCGTATTGCTCCAACGCGAGATGCACATCACCCATAGCTTTGGTCAATGTCGGCGGAGTGTCCGGATCGTCGGCTAAGCTTTGCAAGAATGCTTGTTCTCGGTCGCCATTTTCGCGAACCATGGCCACGATACGTTTCAGGCTCGCTTCGTTCAGCGGATCCACATGAAGCAGCTCCCGCAGGTATGACTTTTGTTGTGTGCTGGAGAGTCGAAAATCGGAAGTCAATTGGGTGAGCCGTTGAATCAGCATCTGGCGAGCGGCATCGGATTCTGGATACGCTTGCATGGCTTGGTGAAGCATCGCGATTTCTTCGTCGTCCTGACCGACAAGCCGATAAGCTTCAGCGACCCGTTGATAGCCTCTGATCGTCAGGGTGTTGAATCCGTTGGCGTTTTTTTGTTCCGCAGTTTGCTCTGACTGTTGACCCTTAAGAAACTGTTGATGAAATTTCACGGCGTCGAGTGCACATTCTCTCGCTTTGTCCAAATCTCCACGCTTAGCGAATTGATGCGCCAACTCTGCATTGAGATCAGGAAAGACTTCATTCAGTTCTTCCATTTGCGTCACGGCGTCGTCGATCTTGCCCTGCTGCATTTTGCACTCGACTAAGAATCGTTTAGCGAGTGGGTTTTGGGGTTCGAGTTGCCGTGCATGATTTGCATGCGTTTCGATTTGCGTCCACGGTTGCTTGACATCTAATTCACCATCCAGAATTGCCGCCGCCAACCAAAGATGTGCCGGTGCAAACCCTGGTTCGGACTCTGGCGCCAGCTCGCGAATGGTCGTCACGGCTTGTTCTTTCTCGTCTTTGACCAACGCCATCGCGGATGCGAACTGAGCTTGCTTTTCTCTTCGATAGCCAAGCTGACTGAGCCTCGCGAGCAAAAACTGAGCCCGCTGATGATCGTTGGCTTCGATTGCTTGAAATCGGGCGACTTCGTAGTGACGGATCTTTTGAGCGGGCGAATACAGCAAACCCAAAACCAACGTGATCGCTAACGGTGCGCTCAAAAGGGCCGCGGGCGCTGCCCAAATGAGTTTTCGGAAGTCCCGAGAAAAGAACCATTTACTGCCAAACTCATCGAGCTCGAACAAAAACAGCTCCGTTTGTTTGGCGAGCCAATCGAGACGTAACAAAAGTCGCTTTGGAAATACGCGCTCCGCTAGAAAATCTCGATGCCAAAACAACCAGTCATCAGACTTTTTAGCAATGTACCTTGTCGTCTCTTGCGTTAGCTTTGCAATCCGCGACTGCGCGAGGTACCGCCAAAGGTACCGCCACGGTGCCGACAGCGAATCGATAAAAGTCCCGAATCCCCATTCCATGAATTCGGCCATGCTGCCGATCGTTTTGCCCAAACGTATCTGCACACTCTCGAAAAAAACGAGAATCGGATACCAGATCGATGGTTTGGGATTTTCGTCATTCATGCGATGCCGTCGCTAGAAAAAATAGGTTACCGCCGTGTAGCAGCGACCGACGCGTGGGGTGTTGTCTGTCGTGGAAGTTGCCAAATTTCGGGATGTTTAGCCAGATCCTGATGGGCCTGTCATCCACTACCCCTATGCTAGTTTTAATACAGCGAGCGGATGAATTCCATCGATCCTACACGTATTACTCAGAAATGAAGCAGCCAACCAGGGCCGAATTCGGCAGCGTAAATCATCTTTTATTTTATTGCAGGTTGAAGGGCCACTGTTTCGCGAACCGTGGCTCGGCGTTCTCGCTCTTGCTCGATGATTTGGCCGAGTTGCTTTTCCAGCTCCTCCACGAAGTCGGACAATTCACTCAGACCGGGAGCAACGGTGGTTTCGTCTTGCACGCCAATCACACTGAGCATGCCAATTGGGCGATTCTTATGGGTCAGTGGTAGATCTACGGTCCAGCGTTGTTCCGTTTTTGCTCGAGATCGAGACCGCCAGGTTGCGTAAAAATCTTCATGCAAGTCCGGCAACTGAAGGCTCATCCGAGCGTGGATCAAGTTGAAGCGTGACGTCGTATCGAGCAATCCTTGCCACACCCTGTCCCACTCAAGAGTTCCTTGTAGTCGGACACTTGCCGTGCGAGGAGTAGAAGCCGGAAAGATACGTCGCATCAGGCCGCCCAATCGATTGTTCAAAAGCGACAGTTCCGAGTTTCCGAAAATGCGTGTGCTCAACAGGATGAGAATCACGATGCCAACCGCGATGGCACCAAACGGGAACTGCACCTTGCGAAAGTAGACATCCAAGATCGCGCCGAAACAGGTGATGGAGCACAACCCGATAATCAAATACAAAGCTTGGCGATTGGTAAGACCTTGCGTCAATAAACGATGATGAATGTGTCCTCGGTCCGTTGCGTACATGCTGCGTCCGGTAAACTTCCGGCGAACGATTGCTGCCGCGGAATCAATCAACGGAATTGCAAACATGGCAAGCGGTGCGGCTACGGCGATCGATGCGGCATCTTTGACCTCACATCGAATGGAAAGCGCGCCCAGCACGAGGCCAATCAACATGCTGCCCGAATCACCCAAGTAGATCGTCGCTGGCGGCCAGTTGTATCGTAGGAATCCGACCAAGCTACCCGCGAGTGCCATCGCAACGATCGCTTCCGTCCAGCGGCCAGTGCAAATGGCCATCACGCCAATGGTGAGACTGAACAAGAGTCCGACGCTGGACGCCAAGCCATCCATTCCGTCCAGCAGATTGAGCGAATTGATGGCAGCCAGAATCCAGAGTATTGCCAATGGAATTCCGAGATATCCCAACGAGAACGTTGTTCCCAGCATGGCCACTCTTTCGATGACGAGGCCCGAGCCAGGCAATACCACAAGACAAGCAGCGACGAACTGCCAAAGCAGCTTTGTCGTTCCCCGCATGTTGTAGATGTCGTCGTAAAGACCGACGGCCCACATCAACACAGCCGCTAGCGCCAATCCGCTGAGTGGCCAGGGATCGAGGCTTCCGGCGGTCCATCGTGAGGACAAACCGTTGACGATAAAGATCGCAAACACTGCCGCTAAGAGTACAGCCGTTCCGCCGCCGTAAGCCACGGCAGTTTGCTGCTGTTTTCGAGCCTCATTCGGGCGATCCACAAAGCCTTTTTGTAGAAAATGACCCCGAATGCGATCGGTAACAAAGAGTCCCGCACTGCCGGCAACACATGCCACAAGCACGGCAAGGGGAACGAAAAGAGATTGATCAGCCATGAAGTTTACGTCAACGATGCAGTTCGCCAGACAAGCCAAAGATGGGCTGCTTGTCCGGCACAATTAGGAATCTTCGGGAGTTCGTCAAAGGAAGCGTGTTATTGGGTGCTAAATCTGAAATTAAATGAAAAAAAGGTTGGTGTCGAGCGAGTGTCGAGTTGCGAGTTTTTGCGGGCGACAGATTGGGGGAATGTTAACTTTCGCCACTCGACACTAACTACCCTCACGCAATCGGTTCAGTACATAAGGCCGCAGTTCCAAAAACAACTTCATCACATCGTCTTTTTCCGCCTGGCTAAATTGGGAGTTCGACGTCACCCATGCTTGGAACTGAAAGAACCTGGGCGAGATTCGATGCAGCAACCGGCGTCGCAATCGAAACCAAGGTCGCCACAGAACCAGTGAACTAGGTGGCTCGAGCAAATCACCGGTTCCATTCGTACCGGAAAATGCCAAGAAACCGAATTGCCCGTCGGGCTTTGTATAGTCAGCGTTGATGACTTTCCAGTTTTCACTGGTGTCGCCCAGCGGGACGTCCGTCACCGTCCGTTCGGCCATCGGCCAGCCAAAGTTCCGATAGCAGACTGACAACTCATGCCAACCGCCACGGTAGGGAAAGTCCAAAGAGACCGTGGTGGTCGTGTCTGTTGGAATGTGTCGATAACTAAATTGTTTGGAAAAATTGCCGAACTCATTGCCGGACTCTCGCTCGATTGGTTCGAAGGCCACTTTTTCCCAGTCGCCCACCTTGTCGGGCAGCAGTGCCGAGTCAATCGACATCGCCAATTCGACCGGCGATTCAGGATCACGATATCCACGTGACAGTACGAAAACCTGAAGTCCGCACAGGACTAGGCAAAGTGCAGAAATCGCCATCACAAATCGCGAACTCATTCCACGATCAGTACTTTTTGCCTGAACGCTTGCCGATTGTTTCCTATCGTCTTTTTTCGAGCTGGCGGTGGCCTGTGTTTTTCCCGATGGCAAACTTTCCGCAATCACTGCCCCTGAACCAGCCATTGCCGCGTCGGCCACCAATGCGCGGTTGGGGTCAAACGCAGATACGAATGAGTTCCACCGATGAACGAGTCTGTTTTGAGGTGCCTCGCGATCGGCCACTACTTTCGTTATCGGTTCACCAAGAAACGCAAGTAGCGAGTCCGTGCTTACCAACGAGATAAACGTGAACGAGAACAGGACGAGGCCCAGCACATCGTGCGGCCATCCTTCCGAAAGGTCGAGGTTCCACCACGTGTGCGCCACCGCGATCAATGTGATGCGGCCAATGTTCATGGCCACGGCCCAAACAATGCCGCAACACATGACAGCGATCGAATGCAGCAGCGTGCGGTTCTTCCAAACAACGTACATTCCGCCCGCGGCAATCACTGACATGACGCTGACAATGCCACTACAGGCGTCGTCAACAAACAATTGCTTGTCTGGTAATTCCAGCACGGTTCCTGCCATCAAATGGTCAATCCCCAAGAGATCCAGAACCTGACCACTCAATTGGGCGCTAATCCGTTGCAGCCTAACCACGAAACGTTGGTCAAATTGCAAAGGAACAGGTACCAACAACCACAGCAGGCACCAAATCCCAAACTGATTCGTCAGCCGACCATGTTGGCTATAGATCTGCAGTGCCACAGCGCCCATTGCCAAAACGAATGCAAACGAAGCCAGCCACGGCGACCAAATCACGGTTGCGAAAGTGAGCAACAAGAAACCGCCGACCGACAGCAGCCAAAACAGAGAGTTGCGTACTTTCGATTCACACGTGGGTTCGGCGTATCGCCATCGGTCGAACATGAACCAGGCCACCGCACCAATGACAAACGGGTAGTACTGATAGTACTCCTCCGCCCAAAGCCCCTGGAAGTGGAAGAACATCAGAGGTGCGAAAGCGATCAGCAAACAAATGAGAACGCCGATATTCATTCGGTTTTCGTTTTGACTAGTCATAAGACTTTTGTGTGCGAGCGAGGGCAGCGTTTCTTGTATGTGACCCGTGCGAACGGGCTCTTTCACCTAGTGTAGTCACGATTTCGGTACGAGAGCCAGGATCCGGATGATACCAATCAAGTCAATTTTGCGGCGCCTTTTTCGCCCGACTTTTCTGATTCGCTGTCTAGCGATGTGATCCAACGAGAACCTCTGCGATACGTTCGGCTGCCTTGCCATCCCAAAGTTCCGGGGATTTACCTTGTTTGTATTCACCTTGGATGACATGCCCGAGCTGGGTTGCCAGCTTTTCCGGGCAACTGCCGATCAGTGTGCTTGTTCCCTCAGTAACCGTAATGGGCCGTTCCGTATTGGATCGCATCGTCAAGCAAGGCACGCCCAACGCTGTTGACTCTTCTTGGAGTCCACCCGAGTCCGTCACAATCACTTTGGCCTGCGATGTGAGGCATAGGAATTCCAGGTATCCCATTGGTCCAGTCAAACGGATGTTCGGCGCCTGGTCCAGTCGCTCCATCAAACCGAATCGCTCCAATTGTTTTTTCGTCC
Organism: uncultured Pirellulaceae bacterium; assembly: GCA_964397295.1. Classification (GTDB taxonomy): domain Bacteria; phylum Planctomycetota; class Planctomycetia; order Pirellulales; family Pirellulaceae; genus CAYNJG01. The sequence continues at coordinate 53,589 of CAYNJG010000009.1, read as the reverse complement.
GTGGGTGGACTGGAAAGACGACCGACAATCGTCGCGCTGTTTGTCGAAGGACCTCGATCAGTTTCGTCAGCGTTGCCTCATCGTCAACATTCGATGGACGGTGCAGTGTGACGACAGCATATTCACCTGGCATCAATTCGTGTTGTTCCAGGGCATCTCGCTGTTTGGCGGCTTCAACCTGGTGCAATAGGGTGTCGATCATCACATTACCAACCAAATGAATGTTCGACTCGTCGTGTCCCTCCTGAAGCAAGTTTGCTACACCATCAGGTTCGGAGCATAGCAACATGTCGGAGAGGCCGTCCGTGACAATGCGGTTGATCTCCTCTGGCATCGTTCGATCGCGACTCCGCAAACCTGCCTCAACATGACTTACTGGAACCTGCAATTTCGAAGCGGCCAACGTCGCTGCCATCGTAGAGTTCACGTCGCCAACAACTACCAACCGATCAAAAGGAGTTGACTTCTCTGCCTCATGCAAAATCAGTCGTTCAATAGCAACCAAGATGTCAGCGGTTTGACGTGCATGTGTTCCGGAACCAACTTCTAGTGAAACGTCGGGACGCCGGATTCCTAGTTCCTGAAAAAATACGTCCGAGAGCACGGCATCATAGTGCTGGCCCGTATGAACAAGCCTTGTCTCAACGCCTTCATGTTGATCAAGCTGCCGCAGGATCGGCGCAATCTTCATAAAGTTGGGGCGGGCACCGACGATACAAGCGAGTTTCATTCTTCGGCTTTTTCTATACGGAAAGATCGATAGCGATAGTCTGCTGCGCAGAAGTATACGTTACCTTCGCAACGGAATTAGCGGTACTGATTGTGACGTCCGACAGTGCGCTATTTGCGGTATTTAAGGCCCAGGCAGCACAACATCCCGAACTGCTCGTCGATTTCCATGTCAGCACAGGAATGCGGATCCTGTTACCGAATTCGGGGCAGTACCAGCCTTCTTCAATCGTGATGGAGTCGCCCGCTGTGAGCCATGTTAGCCCGACCGTCTGGCTATCTGAGTGTAACAAAAAGCTGTTGGGACTGTGTTGTTCGACGCGAAAGGTCGGGTGGAGTCTTAGTCGACTCACAAATTCATGTTCAGTATTTGCATGCGCCCAGTCAACGCAAACCCAAGTACCGCCGTCATGACATCCGATCCAGCGACCAACCGACGGAACCCCAACCCGTCGGTAAGCATCGTGGCAAGCCTTAGCCCAACGGATGTTTCTATCTGCGCCCTGCTGCCTGTTTGCAATCTTGCCGCGATAGCCCATGCGAAATCGCGACCAAACATCGAACTGATCCAGATTGTCAATTTGCAAGACATTGTGGGCGGAAGTTCCACGGCAGTATTTCCGCATCTCCGTATCGCCATAGTCAAAGACGCCACCGTCGACGAACAGTCGTTCGCCGCCCACGGAGACCTCAATGTTGGTCAGGTCGCAATGGGCGTGTGCTGGTAGCTCGTTGGCGGCGGCGTCGCCAAAATCGAAGATCAATGCGTCATCGCTTGTTGAACGCCATACCCAATAGTCATCGCAGTACGGGTTTTGCGATGTGTTTGCATCGTGCCCTGTTTCATTCTTTATCGCGGTCACTATTTCCTGGTCGCGGTCGACGGGGTTTATGCGAGCCAGCAACACGGGCGTTTTAGGTGCCGGGCCAAACGCACTATCCGAAAACAATGGAATCTCGCCATCTGGATGAACAATGCGTTGGAGAAACGTACTCATGGACAGCGTATAAGGATTGATGAATTGAGCCAGCGTTGGGTGAAGCGAATCAACGGCGTCGCGAATCTCCAGCAGCAATTCTAGGACGATCGAATGGTAGGCCGGCGCGCGTTCGAAGTGTTCCCCGGATGGCAGTATTTGTCGAGGTAACTCACGTCGTAAAAGCGGCTCGATCAGATTCAACCAATCGCAACACCGTTCGGATTCAAAGAAGGCCGCGGCCATCGCAAGTGCCCGAAGATTTTCGAGCAAGTGATTTCCGCCTGGGTCATATTCTAAATGAGCGGCCAAAAAACGAGCCTGCGAATAGATACTTTCCAGCACCTTGGTGTGTTGCTTCTCATCCGTCGCCAACTCGCCCCGCGATTCATGGTGCCAGAGCATCATCCAAACCGGTAGCCGTCGGGAAATGCAGAACGGATGCCAAGCGTCATCCGCAGTCTCACGCGTAGGTCGTGGAAACGCATCGATCCAATCAGCGACGATGTGCCAAACGGATTCGGCCGAGTCTAAGTCCAACAAGAACTCGTGATAGTGAGCGTGAAACCGCCACAAATGGTCCACATCCAATTCTCGAATGCCGCTCCAGCGATAGGGCCATCCCAATTCGGCCGTATCGCCAATGAAGGAAAGCCGACCCGCTTGAATATCCTGCGGTTGGTTGGTAAGCGAAGCGTGACGACCCGCGATGCGATGACGTAGAAGCTGTTGGAACAACGCTGAACGATCGTCTGCTGGCTGAACACTTTGCACCGGGTCGTGATCGTTCCCAAGCCGAGAGGGAAACAGACGTTTCATTGCCGTCTTTTTCGCGCGACGTAGCAACTGCTCCGCCGTGTGATAACGTAGCGTGTACCAAACGCGCCAAAGCTTGCTGGTGCGATTCGACCGGGCAACAGATTGGCTCAAGTGAACCACCGGCGAACGTTGCAATTCGTAGTCTGAACACGACACCCGGACTGCACTTGATTCATCGAGTTAGCAAATCGATCAAGCATGAATGATGCCGATAAAGGAGTCAGAACATGTCGTTTGGATCGACAGGGTGCCACTGCCGGCTCGCCCAGCAGTGAGTACGAGAGAAAGGATCGGACACTGCTGGACAAGCCAGCAGTGGCACCCAGCCACAGACGGCTAGTGATGAGCTTTGCAACCCAACCACAAAAGTGCAGAGGACGCACTAGCCCGCTGACCGGATTCGTTGCAACTCTGCTGGCTCCACAATCAGCGTACTCTTAGGAACAGCGATTGGTTCACGTCGCTGTTCTTCGATTCCAGCAACCTTATGCAGTAGCGATAGGAAGTCCATGGCGAGCGTATCGCGGTTGTAGTACGTTTCGACAAAGCGCCGGCCCGTCTCGCTGAACTTCGCACATAGATCGGAGTCATCGCGAAGTCGCTCTACGATACCCGCCAGTTGATTGGCGTCATCGGGCGTCATGTCCACTCCGGCACAGGCTTCGTTCACGATGTCCCGAGCAACACCATCCACGCCCATGATGATGGGTCGTTTCATTGCCATGATTTCAAATATCTTCGAAGGAATCACGGTGGAGAACAATTCGCAGCCTCGCAGATGGACCAGTACGGCATCCGAACTGCTCAATACGCTTGGTATTTTTGATTTCGGTTGTAGTCCTGCAAATGCGATGTAATCGGCCACACCTTCTTCGTGGGCCAGTTCTTCTAGCTCCTCACGACGAGCTCCATCGCCCACAATGCAGAACCGGATATCATCACGCTTGCGAGACTTTAAGATCTTTGCGGCGTTGATTACCACTTCCAAACCATGAGCCATGCCGACAGTACCGACATACGAGCAAACAAATTTATTCTGCAAGTTGTTTTCACGCAGGAACGCTTGATCTGGTTCGCATGGACTTAGTTTGTCGAGGTCCACACCATTGGTGATGGTAGTGATCTCGGACTTGCCTGCCGTTCGCTCTTCGATATGAGTCTTATAGCCAGGGCCAACCGTCACGATGTGATTGGCGAGCCAGTACATGAGTCTTTCGAGGCCGACCAAAATGCGTAACAGTGGTTTACTGCTCATCGCACCCACGGCCTCAATTGAGGCGGGCCAAACATCACGCACTTCTAACACGGTTGGTATTCGACGGACCCAACCAAGGATCGTACCAGCGAGACCAGAAAAGAACTGTGGCGAAGTCGCAATCAGCACGTCGGGGCGTTTTCGAAACATTCCGAAGATCAGCACTGACATAAAGAACGTCAGGTAGTTGAGTGATCGCCGCCGCTTGCCGGAATTGGCCGCGAGATATGTCCACAACCGGACGACTCGCACGCCATCAATCATTTCTACCTGTGGCAAGAACCGATTTTGGTGGCCCTCGTAAACCTCACCGCTTGGGCAGTTCGGATTGCACGTCATGACGGTGACGTCGTGACCCTGCTTTGCCCATCGCACGCAGTGCTCGTAGGTGCGAGTCGCCGGAGCGTTCACCTCCGGTGCGTAATAGTGAGATATGAAAAGAATCCGCATAATGTTCAGGAAGTTTGCAGCGCGAAAGTACAGCTGCTCACCGATGTGCCTCTTGTTGTCTCTTCAAATGGAAGCCCCCATCTTAGACCAAAACGAATATCCTTGACAGTTAAATGTCAAATCTGGGTGTCATGGTCTGTATGGTCGAAACTAGGATCCGTCCAGTGATCATAGCCGTCAAAATCGCTGAAACCAAGCGACGGCGGGGTTGTCGAAACGCAACCAATCACAGGCTTCGGCATTTTGCCACCATTGGAGCAATTTTCCACAGCAAAAATCGCTGCTGTAGGTGAAGAGCAGCGAAACACGTAGTCTTCCGCCAATTTATCGCTGAGCCAAGATCTAGCGAGGGGATGACGAGTTTCTTTTACCGGAAGATCCTAAATCTTGACGCAGAGCTAGATATCAAAGCTGTGGCCTTCGCGCAAGCTTCGAACCGCCAAGATGGCTGCTGCAGAAACGGCTTTCAAGTCGGTCCAAGGTATGGGCCAATTTCCTGGTGATTCCAGTGCCGCTCCCAGTGCCACGATTTCCGCCTGATGACCCTTATCCTGGCTGCCGAGTTTCACATTATTCACTTTGCCGTTATGGCAAAGAATTAGTGTCTTGAAGTCCTCGATCACTGCGACTCGACCACCACCGATCACCTCGATGCGTTCTTTGGGAAATGCTTTGTCACCGGAACTGACGTACGTAACGTTGGAGATTCCACCGGAGCTATGCCGTAGGGTGATGAATGCCTGATCGTCTGAGATTCCGTCGTCGGACAACGCTACAGATTCAGCGGATACCCGAACCGGCGGCCCCAGCAACATGGTGGCGAAATCGATGCCATGACATGCTTCGCCAATGATACGGCCGCCGCCTTCTTTTGAATTTTGGGTCCAATGGTCGGCGGGGATCGAGCCAGCGTTGAACCGAAACGAAACGGTCAGGGGCGTAGAAACATCCGCAAAGAATTCCTGCAGCTGTTTCGCGGCCGGTGAGAACCGTCGATTGAATCCCACCATCACGATCGGCGAAGGCCTCGAGCCGCTACTCACCTGAGTAACCACGTCATTGATCTCGGCCAATTCGTCGAGAGTCAAGCAAAGCGGTTTTTCAACAAAAACATTTTTGCCACTGCGAAGTGCTTTTAGCACGTGTCGAGCATGGTGATCATGTCGAGTGATGGAAAACACGGTGCCAATGTTGAGATCGTTGAAAATTTCATCTTCGTCAGTGCAAGATTTCTCAACACCCATCGAGCTGGCTGCATGATTGGCCGAGACACCTTTGGCACTGCAGATATTGACAACCTGGAACTTGCCCGACTTCTGAATCGCCGGCAGCAACACCATCCTCGCGAAATTCCCAGCACCCAAAACCCCACACGTGGAAGCTAAAGGGGACTGGCTCGTTTTCTGCGAAGCCTCTTTAGGCGCAGCACCCGAAGGGCTCTCCGAGGAAAAGGTGCCTGTCCCTTTTAGCGCCGTAGCCACGCCATCCTCGTTACCATTATCCAAAGACGCGTTCGCCACAGTAGGACGGTCCCCTGGGCCGTCCGGATACAAAGTCCGCCCCTTCATCTCTGGATACTGCATGACAATACCCAGATACGGCTCGCTACCCGTTTCAATCAACTGATAGGCCTTCTCCGCTTCCGCAATCTCAAATCGATGGGAAATCAGCGGACTCACATCCAATCGTCCAGTCCCCATCATGTCCAGCACGGCTTGCATGTTTCGTTGTTCCGTCCAACGCACATAGGCGGCCGGATAATCATGCCCGCGATCTTCGTATTCCGGATCGTACCGCCCAGGTCCATACGAACAAGACACAACGAATTCCGCCTCTTTGAAGAACCAAGGTCGCCGATCGAGTTCCAATCCAACAACGCCAACCAGAACCACACGCCCTTTTTTCCTGACAGCCGCTGCGGCCAGTTCGATAGGTGCGTTGGACTTGGTACTTGCGGTGAGGATCACGGCATCGGCACCCAACCCTCGGGTATTCGTTTCGATGTCCGTGGCAGACAATCCTGGCTTAGCCAATTCCGCCCCCATCTGCATAGCAAGTTCACAGCGAGCCGGATCAAGATCGGTACCGATCACTCGCATGCCGGCAGCGCGAAGCAAGCCAACCGTCAGTTGCCCGACTAGGCCGAGACCAATCACAAAAACGGTTTCGCCGAACTCACACTTGGCCAGCCGTACGCCTTGCAGTGCGATACTGCCGAGCACGGTAAAGCTTGCGTGATCGAACGATACATTGTCGGGAACGTGTGCACACAGATTGCGAGGTACGCTGACCACTTCGGCATGAGGACCATTACTGGCCACGCGATCGCCGGGTTTGAACTCCTGCACATCGGATCCGCAAGCAACAACAACGCCGGCCGAGCTATAACCCATGGTCATGGGTTCATCGAGTTTCTTGCGCACTTGGTTAATGGTATTCATCAACCCTTCGTTCTTGACCTTCTCCAGCACACGTCGCACATGGTCCGGTCGTTCCCGAGCTTTGCCGAGCAAGCTCTTTTTAGCCAAGTCCATGACCATCTTCTCGGTTCCTGCGGAAACAAGCGACGCTTGATTGGCGATCAATACATCACCCTGACCAGCGGTGGGTTGGGCAATGTCTTGGATATCGCGTTTACCGGATTTGATGTTTTGAATTACTTGTTGCATTCTTCTTCAGTAAGTTGGAAGGCAGATGTTTCTTGCCGTGTTTTTACCATTTCGGCGATCTGTAACATCAGCCTTGTCGAAGTGACTACTTCTCGCCAATCTCGCGAAGAAGAATCACTCATTGGTTGAAGCACACTGTTTCGATGTCCAACGTCCTTTGGGAAGTAGCGTCTGCGTATCCGTTTTGCGCCGACCCATAATTGAAGTTCCCTAAAGTCGTCGATCTTAGCGATTAGATTGCCATAGTGGATGTTGATTGATTCATTGATGCCTTCGAATGGTTCACACCTGGAAGTCAACGTGAGGCTGATTAGATCACCGTTTTCGGTTGACAAGCAAACGTTCAGGTTGTCGTCGGGTTCCGTTTGAGAGCTGTACGTGATATTGATTCGGAACTCGGAAGCAGAGCGGTTTACCGCCGCGAAGAGATGGATTGAAAGATCGATCCAGTGTCCAAGGTTTCCACAAACCCTTGTTCCCTCTTCTGGGTTTCGATACCAATGGTCTGAATCAAGTTTGTGCCCGCTAACGAAGCAGTTAACCGTAAACTGCGAGTCAGCTTCATTCTTGATTTCATTTAAAATCGTTTTGATTGCAGGAGCGAAAGGGCGGTTGTAGCCTACGAAAAGCTTGCTGCTGCTCTGCTGTCGACAAAGCTCAAGCTCGTTCAGTTGTGTAGTAGACACACAAATTGGTTTTTCGACATAGACTCGACCACATCCGCTCCTCATTGCCCTAATCGCATAGTCTGTATGGGATGCGTGATTGGAGGCGATGTAGATGACGTCAGGTTTTGAATTGAAGAGGTCGTCGACGCAAGAAGCCACCGTCATTCCGTAGTGAGTTGCAAGTGAATCCGCTGCTTCGGTATCCGTGTCGAAACACATAATGAGTTTTGCGCGCGACTCGACGAAGAATCCGATCGTGCTAAAAGCGAACTGACCGCAACCTATTACGGCGACGGTAGGAGACTTTGGTTGCCAAATTCGTATTCGAGGAATCCTTATGCGCATGCGCGCTGCCGCTTTGTTTAAGGCACGACGGACGCCGAGAATCCGGGCGTATCTTACAAGACGTCGTATTGATAGGAGAGCGTTGTTCAAGCTATGAGTGGTTGCGAATGGCGCGAACGTATTCGTCATTGAGCCTGTTTGCGACATTGGATGGTTCGAATTCTCTGGTCGCTGCCACCGCAGAACGGGCCATGTCAGCCGAAACAGATTCTTCAGCGTTGAGCGCTTTTAGCATGGCTTCTGCGATACCCTCAACCGTCGGTGCACAGACAATTCCAGCTTCCCTTTTCAGCAATAAGTCTGCTATACCAACGCCGGTCGAGACTATCGGGACTACTCCGAAGTGCATTGCCTCCACAACTGCAACACCGAAATTCTCATGAATGGATGGCATTACGAAAATGTCAGTGTTGTTCAATAGGCAATGTTTTTCTTCGCCTTCCAACATGCCTGGCAAACAAAGTTGGGATTCGATTTGAGCGTCACTTGCAATTTGGCGGAGCTTTGAAACAAGGTTTTGATCTTCGTGCGGTCCCGCGAGAATGAGATTGAGATCCCTGACGGAGTTCAGCACTTTGGAAAAAGCAATTAGTAGAACTTCGAGGTTTTTGATGCTCGATATTCTGCCAAGGAAGGTTACGTTGCGTCCTGGGCGTTTTAGCCACGAGCAGCGATCGCCTGGACATTCGGGGTTCTTTGTATCGAGCGAAGCAGCGTCGACAGGTTGCGGCACAACGAATGTGGGGCTGGTCAGTTCTAGTTCTTGGATTTCGTCTTTCTCTTTGTTGCTGGTGCAATGAATTCCCGCAGCGCGGTTGTGTATTCGTCGTTCGACTAACTCAAAGTAGGGGCGTTTTAGCCAACGTTTGCTATTTCTTGTTGCTCGGCCCAAGTTTCCAGCAGGCCGAACTATGTAGGGAATGCTAAGTTTTCTGGCTATCATCGCAGCGGCGACAAGATGATATCTCCATGTCGAATGGATGTGGATGATGTCCGTCTGAAGAGCCGCCTGGTGAATGACCTTTCGAAGTGTTCGGTTGAAAAAAGCGACGCCGCCAAACACTGTCCCATCTATCGGCGGTGTGATGACATTAATTCTGTCGGATGAGATCAGGGTTTGCTGCCCATCTGTCCGAACGCTTGGAATAACTGCAACTTGATCACCGCGCTGAGCTTGAGCGGTTGCTAAAGTCGCCAATCCACGTGATGGTCCCCCGAAGCGTGTATCAAGGCAGATGCATACATGTAGAATACGCATTGTTTTTTTTGCTGGCGCGCGTTAGACGCTTGCCACGTGCTGGAAGATGCGCCGTGGTACGAGTGAGCACGCAAAGTTTTGGTTACTCGGTGATCTGAATTGGCTTGCGATAACGTTAATACTAAGTGCGTTTCGCTGGCACTCCGGCGACTACTTCTCCGGCAGCGACATCCTTTGTCACGACCGCACCTGCCCCAATAATTGCGCCGTTCCCAATGCTTTGGGCCGAGTGTAACACGATAGCGCGCGCGCCAATCCACACGTTGGCGCCGATGTTTTTTTGCACAGGAATTGGTGGAGAGTGGGGATCGCGGCCGTGCGTGTGGGTGAGTATTTCGCAACCGCCAGAAATCAAAGTTCCTGCACCGATTGTTAGGCCACCTGAGATATCGATTTCGCAATTTCGTCCAACAACGGCATTCCGCTCTACGGTGAGAGTTCCCGATTCGATCTCTGAGACAATGCTTACATTTCTTCCGATGCGGACTCGTTCTGCGATATAAATCTTCGAGGGCCACCGTGCGACAAATCCGTACTGAATACGCGAATTCAATCCTAGGTGCCCAAGATTGTGTCGCCAGCCAAAAGTCGTCGCGAAGTCAAAGACCTTGTAGAGAGATGCGAACCCACATACGAATAATGCTGTGGGCAGACCACGAATTTTCCCATTCCAAAAACGGTCCATCATTTTGAAATCCCAAGCGTCGTGTTTACTCCATCGAATACCAACTCATCATGCTTCTGTTTAGAGCTGAGGATGCTGCGGGCAGTTTCGAAAGAGGCATTGGATAGTTGGTTCAGCACATCTTCTTTTTGTATCCATTCGTCGATGCAATCAGCGATGCCAGTTGGTGATGCCGGCAGTCCCACGCAGTTGAGGCCATCTGTCAAATATCCTGACATGCCGCCTACCAATCTCGCAAACACTGGCAAAGAGTGAATCATTGCCTCAATCACCACCCTTGGGAAACCTTCGTCACGACTGGCGAAAATGAATGCGTCAGCATCTCGGTATTCGCGACTTAGTTGATCTGTTTCGTCGATCTGGCCGACACAGGTGACGCCGGTATCGGTGCCGATAGCGCTATGCGACTGAAGTGGTCCACTACCCACCAGTCGTAACTCAATGAAATCAAGACCACGATTCCTGAGTAAGGTGAATGCTGCAATTAACTCATTTACGCCTTTCCGTTCTTCTAGACGACCTACGTACAAGAACCGAATCTTTTCTCTTGCGGCGTAAGGTTTTCGACTCAAGTCGTCGAGGCTAAAGTCGATCATTGGACGAATCACGGAAACCGCCTGCGCTCCGTTGGCGGTGAGAATTTCTTCGAGAGCGGGAGAAACGGTCGTGGAGAATGCGGCTCTCCTGACAAGCAGGCCGTCAACGCCCGTCCGCGAGAATTGTTCGCCCCTTACGTAAAGGCCAAATTTATGTTGCAGGACGGCGGATAATAACCCGACGATTTGCCCCAACCTACCAGGGAAGAAAATGTAGATGAAATCATATGACCTAAGACGCAACAAGAGCCGGACCAATGCGAAGAGTCGTTGTGGGAGGCCCCGTGTCCTAACCTCGATGTACTCGATTCCATGGTCGCCGAGATCGAAGTTTAGCAACGGCTTGGCCGTCGATTCAGCACTTCTCCAATCCGCAAACGTTACCTTCAGTCCTCGGCTTTTGAGATCAAGCAAGAACTGACCGGTGTGCTTGTTTATTAATCGCTGACCAGAATCTGAACGTCCAATTGCTCCATTTCCAACAACGATGATGTTCGGTTTGGACTGGATGTTTCGCGGCGACTCCATTGTTCAGTCACTTACTCGGTGAGCAGCGATTTGACTGTAAAGCAGCCCGATGAAAATCCAAGCGAATCCAGTACTTAGGCTTTCGTGCGTCATGTTATGAAATAGCCACGCAACCAAACTGAACTTTACGACTTCGCCAACTCCACTACATCGACGGCGAAACACTTCGATGACTGCCATGGCAAATGCCGGAATCCAGAGAAACGACAATATTCCCATGGCCCATATCTGCGCGGTGATAATGTTGTGCGAAGAAAACTCCTGGCCATTCTCCACTAAATTTCCAAGACCATATCCCACCGGGTTGTTGTATGTGATTTGATGGCACGCATACTTCAGATTTTCGAGACGCTCGATGTCAGTGGAATACTGCCCTCGTTGTCCCCCTGATAGATAGGAGAACTTATCGAGATAAACCGATGTATGGTCTGGAAAGTAAGAGACCGCGACCCAGATAATGCCTGTTGCGGCAAAGCCGCTGAGTAGTAAGTAGGCTATACGCCCGGTAAGTTTTCGTCGATGACTGAAGATAAAGGACATCAATATCGATAGCAGGACGCCAACACCAGCGGAGCGATTGTGGGTTAGAAAGAGACACAATAGGCCCGTCGCGAAGGCTATTATGCAGGCCGCGCGAGTAAGAAACCTTCGACTGTTGGTGAAGACGAGATATGATGCGGCGAGTGATATCGAATAAATTGCGGCCATCGCTGACCGTCTTGGATAGAACCCTGACGCTTGTTCTATCCTCACGATCTTAGATCCCCTGGAGATCCGCGAGCCCGCCTGTACATCATTACAACCAGGCACATCGATCAATTTTTGGTGGTCCAACACGGTCAATGATGTTGCCACGAAGAGACCCGCAATTGCCACCAAAATAAGCCATTCCACTTGTTGTGCAGGGAGCCGAAGTTCCGCAACAACGAGCGCGAGCGTCACGTATATTGACAGTTTTGCGAGGTTAAGAAACGCCACGGACAGATCTAAGGGCGACAGAAAACTCGCACCGCAACACCACGCGAGCAGGACTAGCATGAGGCGAATTACCGGCTCCCGTAGTGTTGCTCTGGAAAATCCTCGGTACCCGCAAGCGATTATTAGCAATGCGATGGCGGTTGTGATTCCAGTTTCACTTTCGCGTTCCCCGAATCGCGTGAGTTTTCCGAAATGAATCAGGAATACGTACGTCGCAAGGAGGAACCACGAGAGTTTTTGTCGAAATGTAAGCCCGTACCAGGCTCGAACCGTTGTCATCTGGTTGCGCCGCGTTTTTTGCCGAATGCGTAATACAGCGCGTCAACATCGTTTACTTGCATAGCCAAGCACTTTCGGAAGTCTATGCTAGAGATGGCAGAGCAAGCGTGAGCTTGTACTAACGTGCAAACAGTCATGCCGGTTAGGTTTGCCATTGCCGCACCCAATACACCGAACCTTGGTACCCATATTGCTGCAGAAGCCCCAAGAGCGACTAGCCCCGACACGCTGCTCAGAATGGTCTTATGGGCGAAGCCTTTTGCCGCGACTGCCTTATTAAGGATGACAAAATTTGAAGTTACGACGGTTGCCAAGCTGAGTACCACTAGGCCAGGGTAGGCATCGACATAGGAGCTACCGTAGAGTATTTGCAATGCCTGTTTTCCGAAAAGGATTATGCCAAGCAAGGCGGCTGCACCGTATGTGTTTGTGACTCGAAGTGCCGACTCAAGCTGCGGCTCGATTGGGGTTTCGGAATGCGCCCATCTTGCGAATAGCAGTGGCGCTGTTGTTCGAGGAAGAATCGCAATAAGTCCGCAGATCGTGCCTGCTCGTGTGTAAAACGCGATGTCGCTAAAAGCCGCACCACGCGATAGTGTGCGCAGCGCGAATATGGACAATTCCAATGTCAGAAGATACAAGATGTTTGATGCAGATACGGTTACACCGAACTTCAACATACTCGCTAGCAGTTTCCACGAGAATCGTTGATCCCATACGAGAAATTTTGAAGAATATGCAGCCGCTACCGCGAGCCGTAAGGCAGAGGCAATCCAGAAGTATAAAAATGCTTCGTGTATTCCCCATTGTCCGCCTAGTGAGATGACTATGGCGGCGGGTATGAGAATTGCAAGGGCCTGCAACCCGTCCATTAGAACCAACTGTAACGTTGCGAAATGGGCCACCAACATATGTCGCATGATTGATCCGGTGAATTGCATGAAACATGCAGTGGAAATCAGGGCGACGCTTCGAGCCGAGAGTGAACCAAAGTAGTTAGGCAGATATGCCAACGCGATCGCGAAAAAAACGCTTACGATAAAACCAATCGCGACAGCATACTTTACAGAATTGGTCGCTATTTCACCGGGTGTGGTTCTTTTGTCCTTGGTGAAATAGACGATTGCGGGCCCAGTGCCGAGCGCGCCGAATGTAACAGCGAGCAACAGGGATGATTTCAACAGGGCGTATTGGCCTATGCCTTCTGGTCCCATGCCGCGTGTATAGATTACGCCGGACACGAAGGTGATAACTGTGATAGCAAGTTGACTAAGTGACAACGCCGAAGAATGGCGGATGAAGCTCATCTCGTTCTATTGTAGCCATTTCTTCTGCAGATCTTTGGAAAGCAAGTTGCCCAACAATTCAACATCCGATTGAAATGCATCGTTCAGGGTCTTACGAAATTCCGGATCGATCGGGACGCGTTCGGTTCGTTTCGTGAACGAGCGTCTTAGCACGTTTCCAAATGAAAAGCCTGTTGTGCGAGTGATGGCTCTGCCTACCTTTCTTATTACTGAGGGCGGATGCCTTAACCATCGACCAATTCTCTGGTTGCGAAATGCCTTGTTCCTGTTGGCGACATCAAAATCCGGAAGGTGGTTTGGCGTTTTAAGGTCTAAAAAGGTTACAACTTCTTTGTATACCGTTTCAGGATTCGATTTCAGATCGTGGAAGAGTACCACATGGACTTGGGATTTGTCGAAGTGCTCGTATAGCCGGGACAACTGAAATCCGAAAGATGCAACATCCTTATATTGAAGTAGTTGCGGTGCAATGCAGTCGGAGGGTAAGTCTGTCCCAATACTACGCTTCTGTTGGAGATCCCAGGCAGTGCGGAAATCAGTTACTTCTTCAATGCCACTGTAAAGCATCTGCGAGTGCATTGATTGAATCTGCTCTACAGGATTGCGAAACATCACTACGAGTTTTGCAAATGGTGCGAACGCCTTTATGTCGGCCAAAGCAGCATCGGAATACACATAATATGGTGAGGCCTCACCAACGACCTGAGCTTGAGCCGTCTCGAATAGTTGCAGATACCCTTCTAAGGTCTTCATCTTTTGGTGGAATGGCAGGTCTTTAGACCAGAAGAATGGTTCTTTCGGGTTGCACATGTACACGTCAGGGTGAGTGCGAATGTACTCGTAGAGAGATGTCGTGCCACACTTGGCGGCTCCAGCAATAAAGAAATTTGGTTTCATAGAAGACGGAAGGCTCAGCGAGATCATGTTCGACCATGATTCTTGCTGGTCCAGCCAGATTTGTTAGTACCGAGGGTTTGGACCGCGAGTGTGCTAGTGACTAGTGGATGAAACTGACTCGTTCCGAGCCAGTTCGAGGTCATGTTCGATCATGATTCGGGCTAGTTCAGCCAGATCTGTTTTTGGCTCCCAGCCGAGCTGTTTCTTGGCCTTGCTTGGGTCGCCTAGTAGCAGGTCGACTTCTGCGGGGCGGAAGTGGCGGGGGTCGATTTCTACGTAGTCGTTCCAGTTCAGGTCGAGCTGCCCGAATGCGAGGTCTAGGAACTCGCGGATTGTGTGTGTTTTGCCCGTGGCGATCACGTAGTCTTCCGGCTTCTCCTGCTGAAGCATTAACCACATCGCTTCGACATAATCTTTGGCGTAACCCCAATCACGTTTTGCATCTAGGTTGCCTAGGTACAGCTTTTCTTGCAGGCCCAGTTTTATTCGCGTCGCAGCACGGGTGATCTTGCGCGTCACAAAAGTTTCGCCACGGCGTTCCGACTCGTGATTGAAAAGGATGCCATTGCACGCATACATATCGTAGCTGCAGCGGTAATTGGCCGTCTGGTGGTGGGCGTAGACCTTTGCACATGCATACGGACTCTGTGGATGAAAGGGAGTCAGCTCGTTTTGCGGTGCCTCCGATACGTTGCCGAACATTTCACTGCTGCTGGCTTGGTAGACTCTGACGTTCTTCGTTTTATTCAGTTGCCGTGCGGCCTCCAAAATATTCAACGCACCCATGCCTGTCGACATCAGCGTGTAGACCGGTTGATCAAACGAGACACGCACGTGGCTCTGTGCTGCCAGGTTGTAAATCTCGTCCGGTTGAAGATCCATCACCGTGTTGGCGACTGCGACTCCGTCGGTTACATCTCCGTAGTGCAGCAATAGCTTGTTATTGGGATCGTGAAGATCGGGTCGAAGGTGATCGATCCTCGCCCGAGTACTCGTGCTGTGACGACGCACTATCCCATGCACCTCGTAGCCCTTTTCCAGCAGCAGTTCTGCTAGGTAGGAGCCGTCTTGGCCTGTGATGCCGGTGATTAGGGATTTCATCGTCGCTTCGCTTGAGTGGCTAGTGTCGAGTGGGCTAGTGGCTAGGTGTGGATCGTCGCTTCGCTTGAGTGGCTAGTGGGCTAGTGGCTAGGTTTGGATCTGCGATCCGTTGGGTCTGTTCTCGCACACTCGTCACTCTCTTTTCATTCCGGATTGTCGATTAACTCTTGTAGTCGTTCGGCTAGTTTGGTCGGTAGGGACGTTGTCCACGATTCGTTGATCAGACCGACTTCTAGCATGTCGCGTAGGTGCATCCTGTCTTTGTCACGAAACACATTGAGCTTCATTTTGACCAGTGCTTCTAACTTGATTGTTCGTTGGGCTGCAACGCTTTCCACTTCAGCTAGTTCTGGTGCTGGTAGCTCGTCGTCTGGATGAACTCGTTCGCCCGCAAATAATAGATGTACACCGTCACGAATCTTGCCTTCCGGGCCATCCAAGAATGCGTGCATCTGACTAGCCTTGCCAAGGCTGGCTACCTTGCGATAGACAAAGCCCGCTTTCTCCATAGATATGATGGCAGCCGGCAGGTCCTCCCGGCGAATCAGAATGTTGACATCTCGAGTGGTGCGAACTGCCGATTCATCAACCTGAGCGACCCACGCGCGGACGGCGTGACCGCCGACAACACCAAACGGAATGCTATTCGATTCCAAAGCCTCGATTGTTCTAGCTAAACGCTCTTGTACTTTATCCACCGCTCTGTTCATCCTTTCCCAGAGTGCATCGCCAGTTAGTGAGAACGGGGGTTTCATTCTTGAAGAGTGGCTAGTGTCGAGTGGGCTAGTGGCTAGGTGTGGATCGGCGATCCGTTGGGTCTGTTCTCGTCACTAGCCACTCGCACACTCGACACTCGCTGGCTTCGCCAGCGCGGACTCCGTCCACGTGGGGTGTTTTTTGAGACGCTGGCCCGATGGTCTAGACGCTTGAATTGATCTGTTTTGGTGTGCAGAAGAAGTGGGCTGAGACGGGCTTTTTCCCCGTTGTTTCTTGCAACTTCCCACGAGTATGACGCAGAGTTGGGTATCGCAAAAGGGATTGGTTGTGTAAACGTTTGAGAACTTTTGCTGCGTGCGGAGGCTCTGTGGGTTGTGGTGGTTTTGTGTTTTGGGTGGGCTAGTGTCGAGTGGGCTAGTGGCTAGTGGCTAGTCGGATCGGGCCGGGCCGGTATACGGGACTCGCGGATCCAGAATAAACGTGTTAAGAGAATTTATTGCATTGCCAGCTCAAGATTCGCAGTGCCGACCAAACGGCGACCGCTGTCCCCCGAATGCGGCGGATTGATTACCACTGTTGGTTAGCCAGCCTCTCTCTAGCCACTAACACCGTCGAGCACGACAAAGACCATATCCCACATTTCTTGTATTCGTGTTTTTGTTTTTTCGACTGCGGCGTGAATCTTGCGCCGTATCGCTTGGTTGCTTTCTGCTGTTGTTAGTGTCGTCAGCAGTTCGTTTAGTTTTTGTTCGTCGCTGAGCTCTGCTAGGTGAAGTTCTGCGCAGTCGAACTGCTTTAGTAGTTCCGGGTATTTGTGTGACCAGCCTGCCGCGATGCAAGGTACCGATCCAGAAAGACTGCTGACCAAGGCATGAAATCGTGAACCAATGACGAAACTCGCGCGGCCAAGAACTTGTTTTAGTACTCGTGGGTCTGCATGCTGGAAAATGGTTGGCTGGCCAATTTCATCTTCTAACAATTTCATGACCTTCAGGTCTTCTTTCGCGTCGTGCACAACGAAGACAACTTCTTGGCCTGCCTTCTTCAGCGCGTTGCAGGCATTTGCTAAGAACTCGAGATACACTTTTGGATTGTCGGTTTTGTCTAGCATCCGATAGTTGGGAACGATCGCCACAAAGTCATCTGGAATCTGCTGCGCGTTTTCTGGCGGAATCGGATCCACTAGCGGAGTAAAGTCTGGAAAGAGAAAGACTTGTTGTGAATCAGGAACAAGCCGCTTGATTTCTTCCAGTGAAACGGCGTCTCGGGCCATACAGAACTCGGCACGTTCGACCAACTCTTGTGTGGCGTTCGCGACGATGGGCATGTTGAAGGGGCCCAATGCTTGGGGCAACAGTAGCAACGGTTTGCCAGGTCGCCGGCCGTTCATCAATCGCACCAATGCATGGGCATTGCGTGGCGCACACTGGTCGCTAAACGCAAATCCCGATGCGTCAATGACGATATCGATGCGGCTGGGATCGACCATTCGACTCCACTTTGGTGAAAATCGCTTGGTGAATCGCAGGTACGCTTTCTCGATTTTGGACTCACCGATGTAGGGTAGTCCTCTTACCAGTCTTCTGAGAATTGCGTACGCATACCGATGCAGCTTTTCAGGCTGCTCCCACGTGGTATGGAGGTCGTACTTTTCCAAATCTTCCACGGTGCCGAATCTCTCGCCGACCACGATTAGCGGATCAGAATATCGCTGTCTCAACTGCTCGATAATCGCGATGGCCATCAATTCGGCACCGCGATTATGGGTTCCCGTGCCGTGTATTTCGACGACCAGTTGTTTGCTACTCAAAATTGAATCTCCTGATCGTACTCAGTGGCTTCTTTGCCGAGTAAGCGACCATCCCGTCGTCGGCCGAGAAGCCAACCGAGAGGCACATCACGGGTCGCTCGTCAGGATCGAGCTTCAAAAGCTTGGCCATCGCTTTTTCGCGTGAGCTGATATCGGGCCAATTGATGCAGCAACTGCTTAGCCCTTGGACTTCCAATGCAAAAACCAGCGACATTGCTGCGAGAGAACCATCGATGTAGATGAGGTGCCGGTCTCGTTCGTGAAAATAGTTACGTTGGCGACCGATGATCACAATCATCATGGGGATGTTGGAGGCATAACCCGTGGTACCCATCGGCATGCGAACGACCTGTTCAAGCAACTTGGGTTCGTCAATGACGTGGAAGTAGTACGGCTGTCGGTTACATGCACTCGGTGACAGGCCGGCAATTTGAATGGCCTGGTCGACCAGATCGCGGGGCACTTTCTTATCTTGATACCAACGCACGGACCTTCGGTACTTTGCCAGTTGCAGGAGTTGATCAACTGTGATGTCCGGCTTGTTTTCGGCCGAGCGGCAATAGGGAATCCAATTTGCTGGGGTTTCTGTGTCTGTGGCTGTATCTGATTCCGCACTAATGTCCGGTAGCTGCAAGAATCTTTCGCGACAGGCTTGCGTTTTTTCGACTGGTTTCGTGACGGCGAAGTATTCCGTGAGGACATCACGCGCCCACTTTAGCTCACTGTCACAGTGGCTCCGTTTTGCACCACAGTTTTCGACCATGGCTGCGTAGCATTCAACTGTTTCTTGAATGTAGTCCAGTGCGAAGGTGTCTCGCCTGGGTTGCATCAACAGCCCTTTTTCTAATCGATGTGTATTTCGTCGCAGCAAGGCTGACGAGTCTACTGGACCATGCTTGTGGGACTGAAGGTATGTTCGGCGACCGCGGAGTACGCTGGTTTGCTCGCGTCGAAAGAACGAATTGAACAGCAGGTAGTAGATTGTTGCTCCCAAACGAGTCGTTCCCAGAAGCATGACGAGCCAAGAGTCGACATGGCTCCACAGGGTGTTGCGCGTTTTGCGGATACTTCGATAGATGGTTTTTAATATCTGCATGGCTACGGCTTAAGGACCGCCAGACAAAGATTCTTGGCGAACGAAACGTTGGGGAACGAGACTCTTTGCGAATTTACTAATGCCAAACTGGAATCGTGTATCGATGAACCAAGCGCAGAAGCCGTAGGTTGTCGACAGTAGCAGAACTCCCAACACCATGTGCAGCGTCGATGCATCGGATGGTAAGTAGGATAGCGAATAAGCGGTCACCACAATTGCAAGTGCTGAGATGATCATCGGCAGCAGCAGTCGTTGCGCAATATCGCTAGCGCTGCAGCCTAAGGTCGACACCGTTAAAGTGTACCTTCCGAGCTGGGCAATGACGCCTACGGTAGCAAGGGAGCAAGCGAGTCCCATTAAACCAAATCGGGCGATTGCAGGAACGACGGCTATCGCAAAGAGAATCACCATCACAAACTGAAAAATGGTGGCATAGGCTGGTTTGCCAATCGATTGAAACAGCACACTGTTGATCGCGCCCAGAGCTCGACAACCACCCCAAACTGCCAACGGCGTTAAGAGATAGGCAACGGGTTTGAGGTCCGCTTTGAAAAAGAGGTCCACGAAGGGAACGCTTAAGCAAAAATAGCCGGCAATCGCGAACCACGCAACAAAACTAGCCAGCGCCAGGACTCTTAGAAATGCATTCGACAGTCGATCTTTGTCATTTTGAATACGGCTGAAGGTTGAATACGTTGTGGAGCTGACCGCATGAATGGCTCTCATCAAAGGAAAGCAAGCGATCCCGCTGGCAATTCGATAAATGGCCAAGTCGGAGGCAGGTAGCATTTTCGCGACGACCAAATCACCACCGCTGATCAAAATGAAACTCAGCACCGAAGTTGCGAAAATCCAAAAGCCGAATTTGGATAACGCTTTAAAGCGAGCGATGGAAAAATGAACCTTCGGCCATCGACGTTCCAGCAAGAAGCTCATTGCTACGGACACAACGGCGGCGATCAGCCGGGCAATGACCAGTGCCATTGCCGACTTCATCACGATCGCCAGGATGAACGAAACGACTAGGTCCACGACGGAGAAGCTGAGTTTCAGCAAGACGACCTTTTCGAATCGCAATTCGCGATGCAGATGGACGATTCCCAGATTTGTGATGCCTTGAATGACAGGCAATAGGGCGAGTGTCTGCAAGAGCGGTTGAACGCCGACTTTATCGAAGAACTGTTCTGCCGGTCCTGCCGCAAAGTACACGATTGCGCCAAGAAAAACGCCGCGGGACATTTGCGAAATCCAGGCCGTGCTGACGTAGTCGGAGATTTCTCCTGACCGTTGGATCAGTGCCTGTCGCATGCCTGTTTCGGACAGTTGTTCCGTCAATTGGATAACGACGGCAGCCACTCCAAACAGTCCCAGTTCGTGCAACGGCAGCACGGCAGCCAGCGCAATGATTCGAACGGTCATTATGCTTTGACCGACAACCTGCGCGATTGTGAAAACAGCGGTGCCGAATGCGGCTTTTTTGCCCAGCGGGGCTTGAGTATCAACCATAACGCCTGACTGTCGTTGTCAAACTTCTCGCAAAGTTTGAGTTTCGATTCGAGTCAGATAATCTTGGTATGTGCGTTTGATGGTTTCTGATGCGCTCGATCGAGCAGAATGACGTCGCCGGGGTTGCCAGCCAACCATTCCGCGATGTCCAGCGATATAAATAGGATCGAGCATTAAGAAAGCACGCGCGAAGTGGTTAGCATCCAGTTCAAAAGAAAAGGGGTGGGCACGAAAGCCCAGCCTCTTGTCTAACCACGGGTTCCAGGAACTTGTGTGGTTTCTTCTGGTGGCTCTTCGAAGTATTTGCCGATGAGCTTTTCGGTTTTGTCCGGCGTCTTTCCGTATGCACCGTAGCCGCCGTATCCACCATAACCGCGACGGTAGTTCGAGTAGTACCCGTAGGCTCCACCACGCTGATCGATGCCGTTGACGACGATGCCCAGCATGTTCGCATCCAAGTCACGCAGGATCTTGCGAGCTCGTACCGCACCCGGTCGACCGTTCTTGCGAATACGAAGTGCCATGATAACACCATCGACTCGTGCTGAAACGATACCTGGGTCGGTCACGGCCAAGACAGGCGGTGTGTCGATCAGGACGAAGTCGTATTGCTCTCGAAGGACTTCGATCAGATCCGCAAATTGCGGCGACGTCAGTAATTCCGATGGGTTGTGTGGTCGAGGACCGCATGCCATCACGTATAGGTTTGGAACCTCTGTCGCTTGTGCGGCTTCCAGTGGATCCGCCTCACCCACGACGACGGACGCGAGTCCCGTGTCGTTCGTTGCACCAAACAACTTGTGTTGTGTGGGACGACGAAAGTCAGCATCAACAAGCAATACTGACTTGTTGGACTGAGCGATTGTAATGGCCAAGTTTGCAGTGAGTGTTGACTTACCGTCACCAGGAACGGGACTGGTCGTTTGAATAACGGTGTTCTGTTGTCCGCCGGTGCTGAAGTAGAGCGCCGTTCGTATGGCGCGGAAGTTCTCGGCCAGAGGCGATTTTGGTTTGTGAGCTGCAATGAGGGTATCGGAGAGTTTCGTGTCTTCGACAGGCTCTGGAATGATTTCTGGAATGTGCCCAATCATGGGCAGCTGAAGCATGTCACTGACTTCTTGCGGGTTGCGGAATGTCTTGTCGAACATTTCTACCAAGTAGCCAAGACCGAATCCCGCGAGGAAACCCAGCATGGTTCCGGCGGCCAAAGATTTAGCTAGGCTAGGATCTGTCTGTTCTCCAATACCGGGTTCGCCTAATTGCTCGATGCGGAATTTCTCGTCGTTACCGTATTGCTCGCTCAAGTCAATTTCTTGCAAGCTGTTAACGACTTCCGTAAACAGCGCTTCTTGTCTATCAATTTCGCCTTCGTAATAGCGCCGTTGTGCCTCGTCGTCGGAGAGTGCGGAGGCTTCGTCTTGTTTTTCCTTTTCCTGGATTCTCCACTGCTTCAGTATGCCTTCGCCTTCTTTGACGGTTTGTTCAAGTGAAGTGATGTACGCCAAAATCCTTTCGGTTGTTTCGTCCGATTCTTCGCCCGTTTCTTCATCAATGCTGCCGATCGATTCCAACTTTTGCTCGTACAAATCCTCTGCGAGATTGATTCTTCGCTTTAGTGATCTGCGGCGTGGATGGTCGGGGCCATAACGCAGTGCTTCGTCTTCGTCTTCGAGCATGGCTACTTCGACTCGTTGCTCCCGTAGGTCTTCGGCACGCTGGAGTCGTCGTTCTATTTCGTCATCTTCCAATTGCATGGTTCGCCCGTCTTGTTGGGCCATGATCATCAATGCCATGGGGTCAACACCCAGTTCCATGGCGGACTTCAAACTATCAATCTCGTTGGAAAGTGAACTAATACGAAGCTCTTCTTCGAAGATCATCTTTTTGATGGTTGCTAGTTCCTCTTGAGCAAGGTTAATTCCTTGAGCACCGAACAGCCGTGAATCGTTTTTTCGCCACTCTTCGTATTCTTCTAGGAGTTTGTCTTTTTTGATCTGAAGGTCTTGGCGAGCTTCGGTGATAGACGCTACGACGACGCTACCAATGTCTTTTCGCTTCTTATTCAGAAAGCCGGTGTAGGTGGCCATGATCGCATCGAGGATCTGAGCGCAATCTTCTGCATTCGTACCTTTGTACGTGAGTTCCAAGACCTCCGAACCCTCTTCGACAGGTACGACGGAAAGTCCTTCGCTGATGACTACGATTGCGCTTTCTGCGTCGATCAATGACGGTAGTGTCTCGAGGTCAGGATTGTCTTTCAGCGTGTCGGAAATAATCCTTTGCGAGTGGATTCGAATGGCGTGATCATTAGCTTTGCTATACCCAATGCCGAAGTCCATTTCGTTTGGCGATTGCAGCGCGTTGGCTTGTTCTTGGATCGATAGCCGGGCTGAAGTTTCGTACATCGGTGTTGCACGCGCAAAGTACAGCAAACCAAGACAAAGGCCCAAGAATACACCCAGCGCGATCAGACCTTTGCGGCGCAGCGCAACCTGCATCAGATCCACACTGGGATCTTCCGAGTTTTGAGCGGGGCCGTTGTTGTTGGCCTGCTGACCCCAATCGTCAAATTCATTGTTGCTAATCATGTTACTCACCGATCATTCGCAGTGTGCGTGACGCATTATCGTCACCGTTACTCTTTCGTGGCATTCACCACGTGCGGAGAACTAAGATTCGAAACTAATCCGCGTCACCAATCAAGTGTTTGGTGCATTAGAGGATAGGATGTGTAAACAACCAAAGAAAAGTCCCCGTTTTAATAGTCTGAACCTCAAAAAGTGCGGACTCCGTCCCCTTAGGCTGCTGGCAAATCGTTGTGTTTGCTTAACCCGTAAGGTGATTTCAGTTTATCTAGGGTTACTTACCCGACAAGATGTTTGGGCAAAGTACTAGTGAAAGCTTCACAAAACCTGCACTAGTTACTCCGATTGTGTCGCTTCGACACTTTTTGGCTGCGGTTGTCAAAAAATGCCGTGGCTGACGATTGCTCTGGTTTTTCGTTTGTTCCGGAACAGCCGGATCTGGGATACGGGATTTGGGAGACGTCGTTCGGCGTGTGCGAATACGATTCTGTGGGAAAAGAGCAGTTCGTATTGGCGCGGAAAACCTTAGGAAGATTCTCGATCTGTTCGTTCTTTAGAGGATCACCGCGTTTGGGGCAGGCCAAACCAATCGTGAGAGAAGCGTTTAGTGAAAGAGGCGTGGTGCCTTATCCCAGCTGGGGTGCCTTAACGCGAACTGCCTGATGCGACTTCATTGAGCAATCGATCACGCAACCGGATAGCTGGATTGTAATCAGGTTTTTTGCCAAGAATGCGTTTGATTTGGCGATGAGCTTCATCGTAGCGCTTTTCGTTGCCCAGCAATTCTGCAAGCGTTAGCCGCCACGCGATTTTTTGCGGTTCGTATCCGACTGCTCGTTGGTAGGCCGCGATGGAGGCACTGGAGTCTTCTAGTTTGCGGTGGAGTTCTGCTTTGCGAAACCAGAGATCTCCCGATTTAGGCTTCACTAACTCTGGTGCATCTAAAGCGCGTTGCCGGAAGAGACTGACCAGTTCGTTTGCGTTTTCTGATTCGGTGGTCATGCTTGGATTGTTGGCTGCCTGGAGGGATCTTTGTTCGAACCAGTTCGCTGCTCTTGCGAGTGGTTCGGATTGATCGATTGGCAGGAGGTTTTCCTTTATCGCGTCGTGATCCAATTCAGTCGAAGCAATGGTAAGGATGGCGTTCAAGTGTTCTGTCGAAAGCGCAAGTGATTGATGGAAGTACTGGGTCGCTTTTTCTGTGTCGCCGCGTCGAAGCCATGTGCGACCGAAGGCGTACCAGGCATCGGGATCCGCGGGTCTGGCTTTGAGTGCTCGGTCGTAGTAAATCACGTTTTCCTCTTTGGTCTGTGCAAACGTGCTCAGGTGTCTTCCAATCAATGAATGAGGATCGGCGGCCATCGGGCAGAGTTCACGGACGCGCACAAGTTCTTGCTGCGCGGCGACCAATCGTTGAGCGTTTCGTTCGGGGGCGGAGACCTCGGGATTCTCTACAGGCAGATCGTCAGGATCGTTAGAAGCATCGACCGTTGCGTCACCGAGGTAGAGCTCGGTATGGTCCAGTAGGAGTTCGACATCGTTGGGTGTGTAGTGGATACCAGCTTCGTGCCAGGCAAGTGCGTCATCCAGCCGACCTTCTTTTTGTGCTCGCTGGGCTTGCAACAAGTAGCGTTCAGCTAAATCGACAGACTTTGCGTTCCTCACCGCGAACACGATGAAAATGATGAGGCACACCGCGAATAGGCGTGCGAATACACCTTGGGCGGAGAGGCCTTTGGGCAGTCTTTCTTCCTGGACTCGGCCCAGTCCGGCAATGTGTCCGCAAAGTGCCACTGCTAATACAGCGATCGCGGGAATGCGTGGGCCAAATTCGGCAAAGCTATGGAGAGAAACAACAGACAAGGAAAACAAAGAGCCAACGTAGAGCCAAGCGTTGTGACGAGAAGTTCGAATTCGCTTTGCGATTTTAGAAAACAGCAGAACCAGCATCAGCACGCCACAAAACAAACCCATCAAACCCATTTCAACGGCAACCTGTAAGTACTCGTTGTGTGCGTACTCCAGAAAAACGTCTCGCTGCTCGGTCGAAATCCTCGTCAGCGGCTCTGCGTAGGCCAATGTGCCGAGGCCCGTGCCAAGCAGTGGAAATTGAGGGATAAGGCTTAGCAGTGGTACCCAAACGGCTGAACGATTGTCCGTATGCATCGCGTATCGCGAATCGACAAAATCAAATCCCAGCCAAATCTGTACACCCGCAGCGATTGCGAATATGCCCGCGGCCAAAGCGAACCACTTCCATCCTTGCTGGAACGATCCGGTTGCGGCGACAAAGACGGCGGTGATCAAGGTGCCCGCAAAGAGACTTATTAGTCCGCCCCGCGACGAACAGAGAATCAAAGCACCCAGCATGAAAACTAAAACGGAAACCATCCACAATGTAAACGAGTCCTTCAATCCTTCGGCCAAGTCTTCGGGCCGGAAGCTTTTGACTTTCCCCATAAGACGCGAACCGACGAGCCCTAACGAAAGTCCGAAGCAGATATTGATGTAGAAGGCGAAGTGGTTTCTGTTGACGAATGGACCGAATGCAGCACCAAGCGATTGGTAGGTCCAATAGATCTTGCCCGGGTCTTTTGTTGTGAAATGTTGAAAGACCGCGAAGTAGGAAAGGATGCTGCCGTTAATCAAACACACTAAACACAAACGTCGAAGCGTGTTGACGGAGGCTAGGTCTTGAATGCGAGTGAATAGCAAAGCGGCGATGAGCATCCAATACGCTCGTCTCATTGTCTCGGCAGGATAGAAGCTCACTCGATTGCGGGCCGTCCAAAACGGTATCTCAGCCTCCGCGCCGTCAGCCAATACTTCGACCTGATCGGGCATCATTTCCGCCTGCAGTTTTGCGGCGTTGGGCGACACAACACTGACGATCGAGCCAAGAGGCATCAGTTGGAATCCAGCAATCGCAACGAGACCGATGAGCGGGATCTGGAAACGGGTGGCAATCGCTTTCGGTTCGATGATCAGTTCGATCGCCCAGAATAAAAGCGCCAGCGCGATTCCAGCGACAACGAAGTAGTGAGCCGGAGGATTCTTGGCCCCAAAGGCCCAGGGCGAAGCAACGATCACGAGTAGGATGATGGCTTCGGAAGATTTTCGCAGGTAGTCGATCAAGCTGCTGCGTTCTATTTGGAGAGAAGAGGTGTTGTTTGGGCAGGCCATCCAGCTGACTGGTTAATCTATCTAACCGCGCAGCAAAAAGGACGGGCAGGGCTCCCGTCCTTCGTATGTATCAGTTTTCCAACAGCTTGCTGACTAGCAGAAGCGCGACTGACGCTGCGTACGTCGTCGTCGGATCGTGTCGATGAATCCATCGATAACTTCTTCGTCTGCTGCTTCAACTGCAGGCTTTACTTCGCCTGCTGGAGCGTCGAGGTTTAGGAAGTCTGGTTTGACGGTTTCTCCGATAGAAACACGCGAATAGACTCCGTCTACGACAAACAGAGTTGCTACAAAAAGAATGATCGTTGCTGCGATTTTCATGATGTGCCTTAGTTCCACTAATCTTCTACAAAATACCTACTTACCCTGAGGTTTATCGGCCACCTGGGATCGATCTGGATATGTTACCAGGTTTGCGAGACCGCTGTCAATTAAATACTCGGAAATCTCTCGAAGATGTGCGTAGTACCCTCTATCTGCATATTTCCCCAACGCAATCCCGAGTAAATCTCCGTTAACATCCAGAAGGGGGCCCCCGGAACGCCCTTGTTCCTGCGGTGATTCTGTCCGCCACATGTACCGGTTCGTGCTACCACTCTCCAGTTCAATTCTTATCGAATGGGCTCCTAGGATGTGCTCACGATGCGTTGATGGCGGTTTCCCATCACCACAACCAACCGAGTACCCAAAGGCGGGCTGCGGATCGTCCTCTTCGAGTTTGGCGATACGAGCGACCGTAGTTTCGATGTCGTCACTTATTGGCACTTGAATTAACGCCAAGTCGGCTCTTTCCTGCTTTGACAGCACTTTTACTTGGTTCAGCTCAGCGATTGGAGTTTCCTTTCCCGCGAAAATCTCCACTCGATTGATGCGCTCCCGCACAGCGTGGGCAACGGTGAGTATGTAAAGCGATTGATCGTCTCGATGGATAATCACGCCGGATCCATCGAATGCCTCGTTCCCAAGCCGGACAGTTACGGAGTGTGCTTTTTTCAGAAGCTTTGGTGTGGGAGCCGGAATCTTGACTGGCGTTTTTGGTTGCGGGTCAACGCTAGATTCGGCTTCGTCAGAGGTGGATTCGTCTGACTCTGTAGACGCAGATTTCTTCTTTGGGCCCACTGGAACCGAAGGTTGATCGCAGGACAACTGTGCGCAAACTATCAAGCTACACAAAAGTACCGGGATCCGCGCACTGTAAAGTTTCATCTTCACATCATGATGTGCTGGCGAATTTCAAGCAACCCAATTGCGTTTATGGCAACGCGATGGCCGCGGTACCGATGGCATCATTACGCTGGAATAGCTGCCCCGTTGCGTTGATTCCGAAGACTCCGAACAGATAGCGACTGAATGCTTCGCCTGTGGTCTGTTGTAAGACCAGCGTATCGCCGTCCTTAATCAGAATATCTTCGCGCGGATCTCGCATGGCTTCATTCAGGTCCACGCGAATGGGCACACGCCGATTGTTTGGGCCTTTTCGCAGCACGGTTAGCAAGCTTGGATTTGTGTCGGCAGCACCACCGGCGATGATAAGGTTGTTGAATTGTCCGCCGCCAATACCTCCGTTAACCAATGGACCACCACTTCGCATGATCGCTTCGGTTGCGGTGAGGTCGATGTCTAGCGGCATCGGAACCTGCGCATTCCTAAGTAGTCCGCCCGTGTAGTAGAACTCGGCGCCACGAACGCCGATGACGATGATGTCACCATCGTTAAGCACGACGTCTCTTTCGCGGATGTTGACGTCTTCGCCTTTCTTTTTGGTCAATGGAATCCGCTGTGGTGCGGCAAGGCGATTTAGCTGTTGGACGTTGAATGTTTGAAGGTTCGCTTCTTCGCCAGTCGAGCCGGATTGATTCCGTTGCCCACGACGATAGACCAGGATTTCATCTTTCGCATCACGCCCTGGCAAACCCCCAGTTTGCGCGAGTGCTGTCACGATGTCAGCCTCGTTGGCGGGGATGTCGATAAGAAATCCACGGCTCTGTTGTGTCGAGTTCACGTCGGTGACGGAATCCGCGACCAGTCCTCGTGCGCTAGGTTGGAAGAGTTGTCTCTGTCCCAACGAGTCCTGCCGAATGACTAATATTCGGGAGTGTTTGCGGCGAATCATGGTCAGGATGATTCGCTGCTCGTCGGGCACCAAGACTTGTTTATCGACCGTGTAGGCTTTGATAAGTTTCTTTTCGGCATCCTCGATCGTCATGCCGGCTAGTTTTGGCGGTTGGATCAGAGGTGCCGGGATCGTGCCGTCGTTGCGAATTGGAATTGGGAATCCAAGCGATGGCGGAACGTTGCTTGCTGTCGGAATGTTGACCGGCGGAAGTTGATCGTCTCGACCTAGTACGCCTTCAATGTACAAACCTAGGACGTCACCTGGTTGCAGCAACACATCCTTTTTAGGTGCCCGTTGAAGCAGGGCCCACGGAATCGGTTCGAGATCTGCTTTTGGCTTCACCAGGATTTCCGGCGGCAGCATGCGTACGGGAATCCCGTTCGCAACCGGATTGGTCCATGCAGAACAACCAGTGAACAGCATCAAACAAAAACACAGCAACCAGCCGTGCCGTTTGTCAATCGTCATGAGTGGATGATGGTTGGTCATGCTAATTGTGAATGCGTTGAGGTTGGTTATTTCTGTTGGTGAACTGGTGGCATGATGGATTATCGATCTCGCCAACGAAGTGCAGGCTCTTCAATCAAATCCATCTTCAGCGAATGGCCATCGTTTGGTGGATTAATGGGCTGCACCACGCCCGAAGCCTTCGGCCGGACGTAGATTTTGGGGAGCTCATTGAGTTCGCTAGGAATTCCCATTTTCAATCCATCGACGTTTGGTTTGCTCGGACCCTCGGCACGAAGCTGCATCCGTGGTGTCGACGGTATGGACGGATTCGGTTTCGATGGATGTGGATTGGTAATCGTACGTGTGCCTATCCTCAACGGCAGTTCTTCTCGTTTTGGATTCCACTCCGTCGAGCGTTGCATTTTTCGTTCATCCAAAATGTCTTCGTATTTCAAGGCTCCGAAGTCTTCGTCGAACGAAATATCTTTTCGATTTCCGGTGGGCGTACCGTTTGCGGGATTCAATCCCGTTGACGAATTGTCGGCCTCGAATGGTTCCCAACTTACTTCGTCTTGGACGGGCGGAGCGCCCGGGGCATTGGGCTTTTGAGGTGGATTGTCATCGAGCCACATTGTCATTTGTTTTGACGGCGGTTGTTGTTCGATAGGTTGAGCTTCCATCAGCAGGTCGGTGACGGTGAGTGAGCTGCCGATGGGTCGTTGCTGCCGCAAGTTGGCGTTTGGCGTTCTTGCGGACGCGCTTGTTCTGCTTTGGTAAGGCGTCGCGGTCTGCGTTTGCGATGGAGTGATCTTTAGTGGCAACGGCCGCTGTGCAGCGGGGCGGCTGCCTCTTTGGTTTGTTTGGATCGCACGATTCGGCGGCGGTGGAGCCACGTTGTCCGATGATGTGATGATCATTCCTTCGGGAGGCAACGGAATTCCTTCGTCGTACAGTCCGGACGTAACCGCGATCGGTGGTGAATTCGAATGTTCTAGGTAGCTCGGGATCTTTGCGACGGGGTTCACGGCGCGTATGGCAAGTGGTCCGTTCGACTTCGGCTTGTATGAGCTATCTTCAAAGTCGAAGTTAAGGTCGTCGACCTCAAAGCTGTCACTGGAATCAAACATACCTTCCGGTGAACCGAAAATGTCATCTTCCACTTTTCCGGTATCGGGCATGGTTGGCTCGGGAGACAAGACGTCATCTAGCGGATCGGTTTTTGTCGGTTCGAACAAAGGATCGCGGCTGTCGAGACTGTCATCACTTGGCTCAAGTCCGAACGCACTAGGTTGTTTGATCGCGTCGGATTTGTCTGTGTCTTCGGTATCCCGTTTCGTCGCAAGTTCCGGGCTAGGCTCTGATTCAGGGTTAGGTTCAGGAACTGGAGGATTGTCGGGGTTCGAGAGCGATTCCAAGTCGGGTTCCGGTTCTGGATCGGGCTCGCGGAACATCTGATTCATGTTCAGGTCCGGGTCAGCCGACCAGAGCTGGTTTTCCGAGCTTGGAAGAGAATCTTCTTCGTCCAATCCACCTAGCAACGATGTGGGTACGAGCCACATATTTCGTAAACCGGTGGATTTGCAGACTTGCACGCCATGGCGAAAGCCTTCGTACCAGTCGTTGATTGTTAGTCGTCCGAATTGGTTGAGGAAACGTAGGTTCCAATATCCCCGTGGTGGAATCAGTGGTGGCTCGCCCTCGCCACCTCGATACAGGTAGTCGGCAAAGCCTTCAGTGAAACCGTTCTGATAGTCTGCTGAAGCGTTGGGCATCGTTTGGCTCAGTTCGCCCCATGCTTGCTCCGCCAGCAATCGTGCTTCGCGTTGTGCGACTTTGTCGCTGCGAATGTAGTCGTAGAAGCGGGGTTCTAAAAACGTCGTTCGTCTTGCCAAATCGGTGACGTGGTGAGTTTCACGGAGCAAGCCACATCCGCTCAAGCTCAGCGATACAGCAACCAACAACCACGCGATGGGTGTTGTGCGAACGAGGCTTTTTTCAAGCTTTTGCTGAGTCATCGGTGCCGAAACGTGAATAGAACGAATGCGAAAAAACTACCCCACTACGCTGGTAGGCGGGCGGTATGTACTAAACACGAGTAGGAGTGTCAATTGAGGTCTTCGATTGAGTTTGAAAAGCATGGGTTTTTGCATTCGTGAATTGCGTGTTCGTTTGGGATACTTGCGATAGCGATGCTAGTTTGTGAGTGCGACTCCTATTTGGTTGCCCCTACTGGGTCAGAATTGCCCAATGGAATGGTTGAAAAGTTGCGGCGGTTACCTATTCTCTTGGCAATAGGATCTTTGATATCACTCGCTGCAGGAATCTGATTTCTTCGCGTGCGGACGCAGGGCCTCCATGAGCGACTTTCTATTTCAGTATCACGCGGTCGAACCCACGACATGGGTGTACCTGTCGTCGCTGTTGCTTATAGGTCTATTCTTCAAGTTCGGTCGCCTTTTCAGTGTGCGCAACCTCGACTTGTTGTTGTTGATTTTGCTTGGGCCCGGACTCTTGATGGTCTACTACGGGCAGTCTGAGTCATCACGCATTGCGGAAGAACTGCCGGACGTCGTTGCTGGAAATATTGATTCTTCAACAGAGATAGAAACGAACGCTGCAGATTTGGGTGAGAGTGGGTCGAGCTCTATTCCGTTGAATTCCGAATTGGATGGATCCATTGAAGGAGTGGCTGCTGCGGGAATTGCGGAGGGCGGCGAGCAAGCTAGGGAGCAAGTTAGCGAACAAGAGAGCCAAGCAGAGAGCCAAGCAGAGAGCGAGGAAGCGATCGCAAAAGCAACCGAGGAAGCGAGTGCAGAATTCAAAAAGTGGAAAAGTCTAGAAGTTTGGGGCTTTGGCTATTTATTTGGCGTCAGTGGGTTACTGCTTGTCCGGTTGCTGCTCGATTCGATCATGGTGCGAAGGCCGTTGCTCGAGCCAAACTTGTCGCAGGGCGGATTGTTGTTTATTGGAATCTCGTTGTTCGTGTTCTTGATGGGGAACGTGATTTCCGAGCCAGAGAATCCACAGTCCAATGCGACGGACTATCGAATAGCACGCGTGGCTCCAGCATCCAGCCACGGACCCGGTTACGAACTGCTTAGTGGGCTGCCGACGAGCTTTTCGAAAGCCTTTTGCGTAGCCTCGCAATTGCTGATCGCTATCGGCATGGTGCTCATCGGCTACTGGCACTTTCGCAGCATCGCGACGGGCATTGGTGCGGCTTCGTTGTATCTGATGTTGCCGTACACCAGCATCTTAACTGGTCGTATCGAACACGTTCTGCCGGCCGCAACGCTCGTGTGGGCTGTTTTATATTATCGCCGTCCATTGGTTTCAGGTGTGCTGATCGGTTTGGCGAGTGGGCTCGTCTACTATCCGTTCTTCTTGTTGCCGCTGTGGATAAGCTTCTATTGGCATCGCGGTATTCGGCGATTCTTAGTGTCCTACATTGGGACGCTAACGATCCTGACGGCGTTGCTTTTGGCATTTTCGGCGAACGGTTTGCAGCAAGATCTTGTTCGCATGTTTGGACTGCATGCTCCGGCGATGAGCGAATTGGGCGGCATATGGAATCCAGAAGCTGGCGGTCTCGACGCAAACTATCGCTTGCCGGTACTCGTTGCGTTTGTCGCATTGTCGATAAGCATGGCACTTTGGCCGGCTCAGAAAAATCTCGGGACGCTGCTAAGTTGTAGTGCTGCGTTGATGGTCGCCGCACAGTTCTGGCATGGCTACGGCGGAGGCACCTACATGGCTTGGTACTTGCCGTTGATGTTGCTAACGGTGTTTCGTCCCAATCTGGAAGATCGTGTTGCGGTGAGTATGCTTACGGACAGTTGGTTGCCGAAGAAGTCTAGTTTGCCAACAGCTAGTTAAATGAATTAGTTGGAAGAAAAGAAACGAAGGTCGCATGACGAAGATCAAAGTAATCTGTTGCAGTGATACACCGGAAAAATTCAGTCGCATCGTGGAATACGATTTCGACCTGGATTCTGCGGAAGTCTTGGAAACGATCGAGCAACAGCTTGGTCCCCACTTTCCTCGCGATATGCACAACGCGGCGCACCATGAAACTCACGGGGCAGTGACTTATTTGCAGCAGGTCAATAAAGGCGGCTTCGCGGTCTACGTCGGTCCGCCAGATCAGTTGACCGAGCACTTCATTGGTGAAGGCCAGATGGCGGCGTTTATGGATGACGAAGGGCCGGGCCACGGCTCCAAAGTTGGGCCCGACGGGGTGCAGCGCACGATGCGCATACTCAAGGGTCATCTCAGTATTTGAAGATTCAGTTTGTCGGACGAATCAGCTGGAAGCGTTTAGAGCTAAGTCAATCGAGTCGCCGATTGTTTGGCTCAGTCCTGGCACGTGACGTAGAACGTAGTCACTACAACCACCTTCCGGCGCGACTTCAATTCCTTCCATGATGAGATCACGCTTGAGACAGAATTCCGTGATCTCTTGTGCTGAAGCCACTTCGTAGGGTAGGCCCCCAAGCCAATCGATCGCGTCGTGGTAGCGGTTCATTCCACGTTTGGATTTGTCGCTGAACCAGATGAATGGATTCTTGCGTGCTTTCGCCAGACGCAACATGTCACGGAAAATCCACTTTCTCAGCATCCATTTTTTTCCAGAGTCGCTGGATGCGTTGTATTTCTTCTTGAGCTCGAGATCACGCTCAAAATTTGGTCCGTGCACGTAGATCGCAATCCAAACTCTCCCGCCTGGCTTTACTAAGCGAAGGGCGTTGTCGATCGCTTCCCACATCGATCCAGTGTGGTGTAGGACTCCCCATGAATAGACAACGTCATATTGGCCAAGGCTTTTTACAAAGTCCGCGTCGAGGATAGAGCCATGTTCGACTTTCCAGTTGTCGGGTGAACCTGCTTGCTCCCACATGCTGGTGGTTGCAGTCACGCTGTGCGGATCCACATCAACGGAGCGAAGTTGGTTTACTCCGAATTTGTGGAAGGCCAATGAATGGATTCCAGATCCAGATCCAATATCGATCAGCGACTTTCCCTCGAGACTCTTTGAGCCCAGCCATTTGTCGAT
The DNA here is from genome assembly GCA_964397295.1 of uncultured Pirellulaceae bacterium. Taxonomy (GTDB): domain Bacteria; phylum Planctomycetota; class Planctomycetia; order Pirellulales; family Pirellulaceae; genus CAYNJG01. The sequence goes on along the minus strand of CAYNJG010000009.1, from coordinate 19,532 downwards.
TTCGGTTCCAGCGGAGTTGATCTCGTCTTCGGAAACCGTCGTGAGGTAGTCTCGCCAGTTTTCGCCAAAAGAGAATGTGATTTTGTCAGCCATCGTGACTCCGAAAGTGTGCTTCCGCGTTATCCCAAAAGGGGGTAAGAAAACTGGACAGTTGTGGCCGTCATGGTTGGTTCGGTGACGGTTTGTCTCCCGGGGCCCTTCAATAATACGATGATGTATATCGTGCGTAAGGGATTTTGCCAAATATTTGGCTCTGCTTGACTTTGTTGGTTTTTGACCTGGGAAGGATTTGAATTAGCTTTTCGCTGCATACGACTCTGCGAATTGCAACGACCACGCTTCAATACACGTTTTGAAGTCTTGCAGCTTGAGTTCTGCGAGCTTTGCGAAGTGGGAACGGTTAAATACTTCACGACTGTTTACTCTTGCTTTCCCTTTTATATCGAGCACCAGTAAGTCGGAGCATGGACGGACGATGATTTCGAACCGGCTAAACTGCGTCGTGCGTCGGCCGTTTTCAATATGTAGGTTCTCGCGGTAGCACGCCGACCCCCAACCGTCTTCGTCGTAGACCGATTCTGAACGAAAGCCGGGGAAATGATCCGCGAGTTGATTGACGGTTTTCTCGATGTACTCGCACAAGACCAATCGGTGTTCCGAATGAAGCTCGCGTAGGCGCTCTTCGGTTTGTTCCTGCCGACGTGCTTCGTCCGCCTTTTGATCAGCGGCCTGTTTTCCGCGTTCGATGGCGGATTCGAGCCGTTTGCTGAAATCATCGTTCATCTGCTGCAAAACTCTTCCGTATTGCTCAGTTGTTCGCCAATTGTCTAACTCAGCACCATAAGTGAGGCAGTGCACGTAGCCTTCCCTTGGACCGGGTTAAACAAACCTATTCTAACAAGTGGTTAGATCGATTTAGTTTTCGCTCGCCAAGTAATTCGGACCCCAGCAAACGGGCGCGTATTTTTCGTGGACGGTACTTTCCGTGTAGTGTGGCGACCAACCGGACGTGTCCAAGAAAAGACGAATGCAGCGAATTGTTTTGTCGCTGCAGAGGTCAAACCAATGCTTGGTGCCTTCGGGTACGTTGATCAGATCGCCACTCTCGACTTGAACGGCGAAGACGGGACCGTTGTCGGGGTGGATATGAAAAATACCGCCGCCTTTCACGGTGAAGCGAACTTCGTCCTCACTGTGCGTGTGTTCTTTATTGAACTTGTTCAGCATCGCATCGAGGCCTTCGACGCTTGGATTGACGTTGATGACGTCCGCCGTGACGTAGCCGCCTTTCTCTTTCAGTCGCTCGATTTCTGGCGCGTAAGCTTCGAGGATTTCTTCGTTTGTCGCGTCTTCACCAATGCGGCCTTCGACGTCCCACTTTTCGTACCAGATGCCGAACGGCTCTAGGAATTCGCGGATCTCATTGGGATCTTCGATTCGTCGATCTTCATCGTGGATAGTTATACGAGCCATGGGTTTCTCCTTTGTGACTACGAAAGCGATCGCTTTCGCGCGATGCACTCAAATAGGAATTCAAAAATTTCGATGTGCCGTCGGGCTTCGAATAAATCGCGACCCCAGGTGTAAAGCCCGTGCTGTCGCATGAGAAAGCCGTGTTGCCAACGGCGATTCGGATCGCTTAGCTGCTCTGCGATTTCGTCGGCCAGCGATGCAATATCTTGTGTGTTGTCGAAGATCTGCACCCACTCGGTGTGCTGGTGAGTCTTCACGCCATCGAGACCTTTAAGCATCTCGTAGTCGTTGATTTCAAATCCACCGTCCTCGGCGAAGAGTTGAGAAAGTAGTGTTCCCCAAACAGAATGTGTATGCAAAATCGCGCCAACGTCAGGCTGTGTTGCGAGCACTGTGTGCAGCAGCGTTTCGGCGGAAGACTTGGGCTGTCCGTCAAAGGTCGGTTTGCCGTTCGCATCAACACGCACGAAGTCAGTTGTTTCGAGCTTGCCTTTGTCTTTGCCGCTGGCGGTAACTAGCAGTTCCAGAGGCTCACGCGAGATAACCACGCTATAGTTGCTGCTCGTTCCGACGGACCATCCACGGGAGTGAAACTCACGACCGATTTCGCGCAGGCCATCGATCGCCTGAGATGTGCTGACAGGTTTGATAGCAGTGGAACTCACGATTGCTCGGACCGATATGGGGCAGATTGGTATCGAATGCTAAGCATTTAAACCTACCAAATGGTTTCTTCGACTTCGACCCAGGCAAAGCTTGCTTTGTCGCTCATCTTTTCCGAACCTTTCTGATTTCGCGGCCTCTCTATCCAGAAATCGTCAGTACGGAAAGGGCCGTCAGGATGTATCGCTGGAGAATCGCAACCGAATCAGCCGTGTATCTAACGGAGTTGATCGCTACAGATCGTACTTTCGTCGCACCACTGCTGAATGACCATGACGTCAGTAAGAATCTGTTGCTTGTTCCTCATCCGTATTCGGAAGCCGACTTTGGCGAGTTTTACGAACTCACGCAGGCCACGACGGAACAACTCGGACAGCCCGTCCATTTTGCGATTCGTAACGAAGCGGGAATGATGATTGGGTGCTTTGGCGTTAAGGACTTGGTCGAAGGGCATTGCTGTAAAATTGGTTACTGGCTTGGAAAACCCTACTGGGGCTATGGGATGATGACTCACGTTGTCCGCGCGATGACGCCCTATGTGATAGGCCAATGGGGCCTCGTCCGCGTTGTGGCTCACACGTTTCGCAAGAACTTGGCTTCGGCGCGTGTGTTGGAAAAGGCCGGATTCGAATACGAAGGATTGCAGAAGAAGTTGCACAAAAAACACGATCAGTTCATTGACGCTCGAGTTTATTCGTTTGTGCGAGATGCTTGACGACTTGAATTGACCGAGTTCGCGAGTCTGAGTAGACTTCGCGTATTGATTTGAAGCCGACCGCGAACACGTTTGCGAACACGTTTGACTGAACACAATGATGGTTTTCTTGCTGCTACCTTTTGATCTTCTGCTGGGTCTCCAAGTGAGGCTTTGAGGGTAGCGTGCACGATGCGAATTTTTTACCCCGAAGCCTAACCATGGTTTCGGGGTTTTTTATTGTCAGCCGCTGCGTCTTGAACGTGTGGCTTAACGTTGCCGAGCAATAGCTATGTCCAAGTACCAACTTTTTCCACCGGTCCAGTTGCCTGATCGAACGTGGCCCGACAAGTCCATTACGAAGGCGCCGACTTGGTGTTCGGTCGACCTTCGTGACGGAAACCAAGCGCTCATCAATCCGATGGGTCCCGCGAAAAAGATGGAGATGTTTCAGACGCTGCTAAAGATCGGCTTCAAAGAAATTGAGGTTGGATTTCCCGCTGCGTCCGAGACTGATTTCGCCTTCGTCCGAGAATTGATCGACAACGATTTGATTCCGAGTGACGTGACGATTCAAGTGCTCACGCAAGCACGACCTCATTTGATCGAACGCACGTTTGAAGCGATCAGCGGAGCGCGGCGTTCGATCGTGCATTTGTACAACTCAACATCAACGCTCCAGCGACGCGTTGTCTTTCGCGCCGACAAGCCCGAGATCACAAAAATTGCCGTCGATGGCGCAACGCTCATTCACGAACTTGCCCAGAAGATCACCGATGCGGAGATTCGCTATCAGTACTCACCGGAGAGTTTTACTGGTACGGAAATCGACTACGCCGCCGAAATCTGTGATGCTGTTTGCGATGTCTGGCAACCCACCGAGTCCAATAAGGCGATCATGAATTTGCCTTCGACGGTGGAGCTTTCTACCCCGAATGTGCACGCCGATCAAATCGAGTTGTTCTGCCGATTGTTCAAGCATCGTGCGCAGTGCATCATTTCCTTACATACACACAACGATCGAGGCACTGGAATCGCATCGTCGGAACTCGCGTTGATGGCGGGAGCTGAACGCGTTGAGGGCACGTTGTTTGGTAACGGCGAGCGAACTGGCAATCTTGATGTTGTGACGATGGCTTTGAACATGACCACACAAGGCGTCGATTCCGGATTGGACTTTTCCGACATCAAAGAAATTCGACGCGTTGCAGAGTTCTGTACGGAAATCAAAGTTCCCGAACGCATGCCGTACGCTGGTGACTTGGTGTTCACGGCGTTTTCCGGTTCGCATCAAGACGCGATCAAAAAAGGTTTCGACGCCATGAAGTCGTCAGGGCAAGAGCGTTTCGAAGTGCCTTATCTGACGATCGATCCAGCCGATATTGGGCGACAGTACGACCCTGTGATTCGCGTGAACTCGCAGTCGGGCAAGGGCGGGGTAGCATTCTTGGTTGAAAGCGAATTGGGATTCCGTTTGCCACGCCGTTTGCAAGTTGCGTTTAGTCAAGTGATTCAAAAGATCACGGACGAAACGGGCGAAGAGATCCAGCCGAAAGATATCGCTGCGAAGTTCTTAAGCACCTACGTGAATCCACCCGCCAGATTGATCTACGAATCGCACAAGCCGATGGAATGCGAGAAAGAGGATCTGGAACGGTACCAATTTGTCTTCTCGTTCGATGGTGAACAAAAAACGGTTGAAGCCAATGGCAATGGGCCACTCGATGCCTGTGTGCGTGTGCTGAACGAAACTTTCAGTTTGTCTTATGACATTAAGGACTACAGCGAGCACGCCATGGGCGAAGGTTCGGATAGTTCGGCCGCCGCTTATATTCTTGCAAACAAGCCCAACGGAGAAGAACTGTTCGGCGTGGGCAAGAGTAAGTCGATTACCAAGGCATCCATTCTTGGCATGGTTGCTGCGATCAACCGAAGCCTTGCCTAGGCCGGAATGATGCAACCGGTGCAACTTGCCTTGGGCGATCATCAGCGGTCGAGCAGCTAGTGTTGGCTACTGCACACACGAAATCCCAGCCAGCGGGGAGCGGCTAGGTGCAACATTGCGTTTAGTAGTCAGCGAGTTTTGGCGAGCTACAATAGAAGTATGGACACCGAGCAACAGCCACCTGCGAACTCGCCAAAATCGAATTCCTTTGGACGAGCCGAAACCGTCGTCATGACTTCCATGATCTTCGGGGTGATGTTCTTGCAGACGATCGTTTCGCCGAGCAGCGGTTCTTCGTGACTACCGGTGCATTGTCCGAGTTCGGACGTTACCTACTCAGAAGAGTGTTCCGAGCCCGTTTGCTCGGAGCGTGCATGCGATGCGGCCAGCGAATCGCGTCTACCAATGGTTAGCTCAGAAAACTCCAATCGGTAACAAACCATTTGGATCCGAAAGGTTGTGTCCACCGAGCTTCGGCCTCGCTTCGATCTTCTTTCAATTGCTCAAGCAAACCGCTACCCGTGCACACGTGTATTCCGCGGATTCTCGTTCCGATGCCTTCGCGTCGTGCGGGACCAGGTGGTTTGGTTTTTTCTCGCCGCTAGGTTCGCTTAGAACGGGCTTGGGTCGACGAGGATCAAGTCAGCAAAATTGACGATTCCGTCTTCGTTGATGTCGCCATCAATCCATCCGCCAATCACTTCCCTGTTCAAGTTCTCTGTAACGATCGCGAAATCATTTTCGTCAACAACGCCATCTGCATTGATATCGGCATCTGGAGTTTCCTTTAGCAGCCCTTTGACTTGTTCGAGGTCCAGCTGGTCGACGGTACAATCGAAGTTCACATCTAGTTGGAGACTATGTTCTGCTTCGGCTGCCAGTATTGCATCGCGAATCTCGTATGCATCGCTGATGTTGATAATTCCGTCTCTGTCTACGTCACCGAGTTGTAACCCGAAGTTGTCCTGAAGAATCAGAAAGTCAGCGAACCCCACTCGACCGTCTCCGTCGATGTCACCTTGTGCTGGACTACCTGAGTCACCAAAGCTCCTCGAGAGGACAAGGAAGTCGGAAAAGCCGACGTCACCACTTCCATCGAGATCGCCCGCTAGGTGCTGAACGGAGGCCGGTACGCCATCAGCGGCGAGAAGATTCTTGCTTTCTAAGAACTCGAAACAGCGCATGTCATATCTCCCAAGAAATGAACAAAGCTCTCTGTCCCCCTGTCACCGTATCACGAACTACGAATAGAAGTCAAATAATCTGGCAGTCTGTCCTGTGCCTGCCACCCCCGCTGCACGTTCATCGAGCCTATTTGGCCAAGCGATCTCGAATGACTGCGTAGGCCTCCTTCGAAGCTTTGCCGTGAGATCCCAAAATACCAGCATGACTAAACGGAAGCTCGACGATATCCGCCACGCCGTCCAGCTTGGCTCGATCGCAGGAAACCACACCATCGCCTTTGCCTTGGACAACTTCATCAAGACCGTCTAGCGAGTCGTTGAGTTTACTGCTGAGGAAACGCGTAAAGGGATTACCGTCTGAGTATTCGCGAACGGTCTTGCGAATGTGGTTCATTTCGTCTTCATTCATGGGACCACCGGTGCCAATTAAGATCGTATAGCGCACATCCGGATTTCGTTTTTGATGGTTGATGCGATCTAAGAAGACAGAATGCGGTGCGAGATCAGCCGTCGCTTCGCCCAAGCCATCAGAAACGGACTCAACGAGAACGCCTGACCGACGATGGTGTGAGCTTGTGCAAAACTCGTAACAGTCCATAAACGTCGCGACACGTGCCAAGGCAGAGCCCTGATTTGGTGGCGCGATCATGATTAGCTGTGTTACGTTGCCTGGGTCGAGCTTTGTTTCAATCGCACCGCGCGCGACGAGGCCACCCATGGAATGGGTGAGTAAACGGACCTTGCGATTTGGGTGCTTGGTCGCGATTCTTTTTAGTTCGTCGGATAAGAGCGCCGACGATTGATCGATAGGCTGATCGTTCGGATAGCGGAACGTGGCGGCGGTTAAGTGAGCTTGCTCGATCAGTGGGATGAAAGCGCTGACGTCCTCGGGACGTGAGTTCAAACCGTGGATCAACAGAACAATGTCTTTTTCTTCTTCGACTGGTTTGGCCGGTTTATCTGTTGATTCGATCGAGCCCACCATTTCGATACCGTACGTTGGCGGTTCACTTCGCCAGTCGACTTGGTCCCACGCCCATCGAACGTTCGCTTTGCGGGTATTCACCCATTGTCTAGCGGATTCGCGATCGACAACGATATCGAGCGTTTCGCCGTTGTTGTTAACTTCGACACACGGACGCAATACCTTGTTCACCGCAGCGATACTCCAGCGCGCCGCGCTGCCGTCGAGCGATATTTCTGCATTTGGCAACGCGAGACGGAGTTCCGAATCGTCGTAGCCATTGAATCGTGAGATCGCGCGGAAAACATCACCGAGGTCGACTCGACCATCGTTGGTTCCGATTCGCAATTCCGACTGCAGCGTGTCTTTGTTTTCGACTAGCTGGACGGGATCCGTGTCTTGTGCGAACGCTGGTGCACAAAGGAACGCGAGTAGTAAAAAGATGTTTCGCATAAAATCACTCGACGAATTCATTTGGAAAACGGACGGCGTCCTTGCCAACCGGCCCACCCGGGTTACTGCTGGAATGCTTGGCTAACATTTTGGCCGATTCGCATTCAGTAATTCGTTTGAATTTTACACTTCTTGTCGCGATAGCGTTATTTTGCTTCGTTCTTTGCTTTTTCCGGGGATTCAAGGCCCGGATTGCCGCATTATCTGTGCGAGACGTTATTTCCTGTTTACGCAACGCCGTAACAGATTGTTCTGCCATTCAACTATTCGATGCGCGCTTTTCGGTGATCTCAATCGCACGCAAAAGCCCACGCGCTTTGTTGAGAGTCTCTTGGTATTCGCTTTCAGGGACACTATCGGCGACGATTCCGGCGCCAGCTTGGACGTAGGCCGTTTTGCCTTGAATCACCATCGTGCGCAATGCGATGCACGTATCCATGTTTCCGCCGTAGTCCAAGTATCCCACCGCTCCCGCATACGGTCCGCGTCGGTGCGGTTCGAGTTCGTCGATGATTTCCATCGCTCGAACTTTTGGTGCACCCGAGACGGTGCCAGCGGGTAAGCAAGCTCGTAACGCATCGAACGCATCGGTGTCGTCTCGCAATTGGCCAGTGACATTCGAAGTAATGTGCATCACGTGGCTGTAGCGTTCAATCGTCATCACATCCGACAGCTCAACGGTTCGATACTGCGCAACGCGGCCCACGTCGTTACGGCCGAGATCGACAAGCATCACGTGTTCGGCGCGTTCTTTGGGGTCGGCCAACAGTTCGTCGGCGAGGCGTTGGTCTTCTTCTTCATCAGCACCGCGTGGACGAGTACCTGCAAGTGGGCGAACGGTCAGCTTGCCATCAACAACACGCACCATGATTTCGGGCGAGCTACCCACTAACGTTGCGTCAGCAGTTTTCAGATAGAACATAAAGGGACTGGGATTCACGACCCGCAGCGTGCGATAGATCTCGAACGGATCGACGTTGATTTCGACCTGCATGCGTTGCGAGATGACGACTTGGAAGATGTCACCGGCACGGATGTACTCGACGCACTTGTTGACGGCTGTTTTGAAGTCGTCTTGTTTGAAATTAGATTTGTAGTCCAGGCTTAGGTCACCGATCGTGGCGATATCTACGATTGGCAGTGAGTCCGATGGTTCAGACAGTCGCTCGGCGATTTCCGCGAGATGCTTTTGCGCGTCTTCGTAGGCTGCGTCTGCATCGCCGCCAGTGACGTCCGCCATCACGACGATCGTAAGTGTCTTGCGAATATGGTCGAAGATGACCATGCGATCGTAAAACGCGAAACTCATGTCTGGCAGTTTGCGATCGTCTTCTGGTGCGTTGGGCAAGTGTTCGGTGTACCGCACGACATCGTAGCCCGCGTAGCCGATGGCTCCTCCAACGAACGGCGGTAAGTCTGCATCATCCAGCGTCGCAACCTTGATCTTCTTTAGTTCCGTGCGAAGTAGTTCCAACGGATCGTCGACCGTCTTCTTTTCTTGACGACCGTCTGCATAACGAAGCGTTACGTCGCAATTGATGGCGGAGATTTCGAAAAAAGGTTTTGCTGTCAGGAAACTGTAACGGCCCACACGTTCGCCACCGACAACGCTTTCAAACAAGCAAGCAGCCACACCTTCTTCCAACCGCCGAAACGCGGACACAGGAGTTAACGCGTCGCACAGCAAGGTGCGATAAACGGGGACGAATGCATGGTCTTTGGCAAGTTTTGTGAATTCATCCCGATGAGGTTGATGCATGGATGCCGATGCTTTCAGAAGGTTGGGTGACGGTTATTCGAAGCCGTTTTCCACACTGCTTTGGTCTAGATCACGACTGCTTAGTGGCTTCTCAGGTTCACGTAGTGTTGAACGACGTGTAAAGATCGATCAATCTTGACACTTACCCCTTCACTGTTAGAATCCGCCAGCCTTTAGGTGTTGGTATAAAACAAGTTAGGTTACCTGCCAAAACTGTGACGAGGGAACGGATTTCTTCGATGCAGACAACGCTTTCCTGATTCGCCGCTCTGCCATACGCTATCAGAGACGGCAACGACTTCAACACCCGCCGCGTCCTCCAACTGGTCGATAAAGTTATGCAGTGCCAGCAGTGTGAAAAGCCCGCGACCTTTCATATTACCGAGTTGACCGGTGAAGAGCATCAGGAGATTCACTTGTGCGAAGATCACGCACGAGTCTATTTGATGCAAAGCGAAGGCGAGCCAGCCACAGCTGAATCTGGCTCGATCACGGAGCAATGGGCCGACCAACTGAAGGTGAACCAAACTGCCGAGGATCTCGCTCGGTTGGACCAGCAAGCCTGTCCGATTTGCGGAATCACTTTTTACGAGTTTCGAAATCAGGGACGACTCGGCTGTCCGCATGACTACGAGTGCTTCGAAGCTGAACTCGAACCGCTGATTGTTAACATTCACGGTGCCATTGAACACACGGGCAAGCAGCCTGCTCGGCGATCGAATCCAGGCGCGAACCCAACGGAGCTGATTCGCATGCGGCGGGAGATGCAGCAGGCGATTGATGAGGAAAACTACGAACGAGCATCGGAGCTGCGGGATGAGATTCGCCGCATCGAAGATGCCCTGCACACCTGAAAACGAATCAACTATAGTTTGACACCATGATTAGATAGTTTGGGCGCGGCGCTCAAAAGGAATAGGAACGATCGATTTGATGGACGCGGACCCAAACCTGAAGGCGATGACAGGACAGTGTGGCGAATGGCTACGTGGTTCTGGTCCTGAATCGGATATCGTTATTAGCAGTCGCATTCGGCTCGCCCGCAACTTGGCTCAGTTCCCATTCATCCGTCGATGCAATGAGCGGAATCGTGGCAGCATTGAAAAGCTATTGCACGAAAAATTGGCGGACATCAACGAACTCAAATCGGTGATGTACCTAAATGTCGAGTCCCTGGACGACCTTGATCGACAATTTCTCGTCGAGCGGCAATTGATAAGCCGCGAGCTTGCCGAAAGCGACGGCGCGAGATCCGTTGCGATTGATTCGCAAGAACAGTACAGCTTGATGGTCAACGAAGAAGACCATTTGCGCATCCAGTTGATGAAAAGCGGCTTGGATCTTCAGGGTGCGTGGCAACAGATTCGTGAAATCGATGATCGCATCGAACAACGCGTGAGCTATGCCTTCCACGATCGACTGGGCTATCTCACCGCATGTCCGACAAACGTCGGTACCGGTATGCGAGTCAGTGTGATGCTTCACCTGCCAGCCCTCGTCATTACGCGACAGATCGACAAAGTGTTCCGCAGCTTGCAGAAAATTAGCCTAGCTGTCCGAGGCCTTTATGGCGAAGGATCTCAGGCGATGGGCGACTTCTATCAGATTAGCAATCAGATCACGCTCGGTCGGACTGAGGAAGAACTGATCGAACAAGTCGGCGATGTGGTTCCCGTTCTTATTGACTACGAACGCCGTGCTCGCGAGTACTTGGTTGACGAAAGCCAAAACGATTTGCGTGATCGCGTGAGCCGCGCGTACGGAATTCTCTGTAGCGCCCAAGCCATCAGCAGCGAAGAGACCATGCATTTGCTATCGAGCGTTCGCATGGGCATAAATCTTGGTTTGATCGACAATGTGGAGATTCCCACGGTCAACCAACTCTTTATCCACACGCAACCAGCTCACCTACAAAAGATCCGCGGGACTGAACTAGGCACGGCCGACCGGAACGTCGAACGAGCTGTCTATCTGCAACGCCATCTAGGCAAAGAATCGGATGGTTCCGAAAACAACTAGTCTGTTTTGGTGCCACCAATTCAGCTCGGAACCTACACCCAACTAGCCACCTATCCGCTCACGTAGCTTCGGAATAATCGACTCCGGGATAAACCGTGACAGTTCCTCATCTGTGGCCATCGGTGTTATCTGCTTGATCAGCGAGCTCGAAACGTGCGCAAATCGCTGGTCCGCCATCAAGAACACTGTCTCGATATCGGGATCAAGCTCGCGATTGGCCAGCATCATCGTGATTTCGCCAGCCATGTCAGTCAGCGGTCGAATACCGCGGATCATCACTCTCGCGCCCAGTTCGCGAACGAAGTTGACAGCCAGACCTTCGAACGAAACGACCTCGACGTTGTCCAGATGCGAAGTCGCCGCACGCACGAGATCCTCACGTTCCGGGTTCGAGAACAATCCCATCTTCTCGGCATTGATGCCGATACCCACAACGAGTCGGTCAACGAGTCGACTGCCTCGCTCGATCACGTTCAGGTGGCCTAGCGTGATGGGGTCAAATGACCCTGTGTAAATCGCTGTTCTGATTTTACGTTCGGTCATGGTTGGCCACTTTCGTGTCTACTGTTGCTTCAAGCATGCGATCAGTCGATCAACGTCTGCTTCGTTGTTGTAAGCGTGTGGGCTAATCCGAAGGCAGCCGTTTCGATGGCTTAAAACGATTCCCGCCGCCATACACGCGTCACGCACTGCATTGTGATCTCGATTTGGGAATCTAAACGAGATGATACCAGATTGATGACCGGCCTCGCGTATGCTGGCGATTTCGCATCCCAGCTCCATCAACCGAGCTACAGCATAATCACCAACCGCGATGATTTGATCCGCAATCGCGGACGTGTTGGCAGTGAGTCCGTGTTGCTCGAGCAGTTCCAAGCTCGATCCCAACGCGAGGAACCCAACGTTGTTCATCGTGCCTCCTTCGTATCGTCCGGCGGCCGGTTTGAAGTCGAGTTCAATCTTGTCGAAGTCAAAGCAGTGCGCGACGCTATTCCAGCCGATACCAACGGGACGAAGAAGACTTAAGTGCTCGTTGCGCATGTAAAAGATGCCAGCGCCCTCGGGGCCCAGCATCCATTTGTGACCATCGGCTGCTAAGAAATCGACAGGGATTTTCTTCACGTCCAGTGGGAAGACACCGATGCCTTGAATCGCATCTAGAAAAAATAGAGCTCCGCGCTGGTGTACGGCGTCTACCCATTTGGCGAGATCGATCCGGAACCCACTGGCAAATCCAATCCAGCTTATTGACACTAAGCGAGTCCTCGAGTCGATGGCCTCTAGCATTCGGTCGAGGTTTGGTCGGCCATCCGGATCTGGAGCAACGCGACGAGTTTCTACACCTTTCGACGCGAGATTCATCCAAGGGTAGAGATTTGACGGGAACTCGTTGGCCAGCGTGACCACATTGTCGCCGGCTTGCCACGGGAGGCCTTCGGCTACCAGTCCAATTCCATGTGTTGTACTGCTGACTAGTGCGATCTCTTCTGAGTCAGCGTTGATGATTCGCGCAGCCGTCTTGCGGCATTCGTTGAGGCCACGGTGCCAGTTCGGCCAGACGGTGTCGCCTTCTTCGGTCGCCTGCTGACACCAAGTTCGGATGACGTCGGCGGTCGGCCCTGGCAGCGGACCAACGGCGGCGTGGTCGAAGTAGACCCACTTCTCGCAAATTGGCATCGACTGACGAAAGCTTCGGTGTTCGCCTTCCTTTACGCCAGATGAGGGGCTGCCAGCGGGAATTGTTTCAGACACGATGCACCCTCGGATTTCATTGGTTGCTGGAACGTTTCAGCTGGTTAGCATACGAACACAATTCGAACCAACTCAGTTCGGTTTGCAATGGCAGTATCACATTTGCGAAGCTAAAGTATGCGACTTAAATCATTCGCCAGGTTACGGCTGTAACTGGATTTGCGGCAAATTATACTGGCAGAATAACTTAGGGCCGGCAGAACAGAAACGGGCACACTATCTTCGCCTTCTTGAAGGCAGGGTCTTGGCGTTCGTTCGCTTTTTCTAGCGGTTTGACAGAGATGACCTATATCTTCCGGGGACTGGGGCAGATGGCGAGAGGATTGACGATTGCGGCGATAGTTATTGCCGCGCTCATGCTCGTGCTATTTGCACTCGACTTGGTGATTGGCATCCCGTTCGGCGGCGGCAACAAGATGATCGACATCGCTTTCTTAGTATGCGGTATCGGCGTGATTCTGTTGGGCGTCAGCACCTGGCGCGAGCTCGAGTAAATTGAACTCGTCTCTCTTGTGTGCGTTTACTCGCATCAGAGCGAAGTGCGGCTACACCTTCGTTAGCTTCGTGATGCGACCGGTTTTTACCCATTCCGCAACGAAGATATCGCCGTTCGCCGCGAAACAGGCATCGTGTGGATGTACAAACTTGCCGTCGAGCCACTTTGCTTCGTCTTCTCGAACACCTTTGACGGTTTTCGTCACGCGTTCGACGTCTTCTCCTAATTGAGCAACAACGTTGTAGTTCTTGTCGAGCAGACTCACGCGAGCGTGTAATTCGGGAACCAATAGAAGATCACCCAGCGTATCGATGTTCGCGGGCAGACCGAATCCAGGAATCGTCTTTTGATAGTTGCCCTCCATGTCGAAGATCTGAAGTGTGTGGTGAGCTCGGTCGCAGATGACGATGCGATGCTCGTCGCTGCGGCGATCAATCCAGATGCCGTGCGGAGTTTCGAATTTCCCTTCGCCGTCACCAGGTCCGCCAAAGTGCGATAGCCAATTGCCATCTTTGTCGTAGCGATGAACACAAAACGATCCGTAGCCGTCGATCAGATAGAAACCGCCGTCGTCCAGGAACGCAAAGTTCGTGGGCATGAAACGGTTTTGGCCCCACTTCGCCTCTTTTAATGTCGCTTCGTTATCGGCATAGACACCGGATTCCATTGGTGCGTTCTTCCACCAAACGATATTTCCATTCAGCGTTAACTTGGCGAATGCTTTGACCTGTTGATAGCCGGTGACGTACAGAAACTCTTCACCGCCTTCGTCGCGAACTTCCAATCCGTGGCCACCACCTTGGAAGGCACTGCCAAACGCGCGAATGAATTTCCCTTCGTTATCAAAAACGAAAATCGATGGATGTTCTTTTAGATTTGCGCGGCCTTCGTGAATAACGTATAGATTCTGCGCTTTGTCGACGGCCACGTTGTGAGTCGTCTGCCAAGAATACTGGGACGGGAGTTTTGCCCATTGATGATCCACTTTGTACTGGAAGTCACCTCCGCCAATGACGGTCTCCGCCGATTCGGCTGCAGTGAGGATTGTGGGAATCGCTATTGCGGCTGCGGCACCGACCGCGGAGGACGTGATAAACTGACGGCGCGTGGGATCGTTTTTCATTGTCTTGGTCCTAAGGGAGTTGAGCCATAGCATTGTTGCACAACTTCGGGCGTCAACAAAACACGCTTCGATTGAATCGCTGTAAGGAAGAAGCGAACGAACGAAGACGCGTTGAATAATTCGTTTTCTCTCATTTCTTGCGGCCAGAACACAGAAGGTTCGGATGAACTTAGATATTGGAAGTCTTAGCAAACGATTCGGTACGGCAACCGTTGTCGCGAACGTGAATCTAAAATCGAAGGACTCAGAATTTATCGTGGTCGTAGGTCCGTCCGGCTGTGGCAAGACAACGCTTTTGCGATTGGTTGCCGGGTTGGAGCAGGCGGACTCGGGCACGATTGTCGTCAATGACCTCGAAGTCGACACACTTCCACCGCGTGATCGAAATGTGGCAATGGTTTTTCAGGGTGAGTCACTCTACCCGCATATGACCGTGCGAAAGAATCTGGAGTTCCCACTAAGCGTGCGCAGTTTGCCGCAGCCAAAAACAAAGGCAACCGCCGAACGCGTTGCCGAACAACTAGGCGTTGGTGAGTTACTTGACCGCTACCCCGAAACGTTGTCTGGCGGGCAAAGACAACGAGTTGCGTTGGGTCGAGCACTCGTTCGAGAGCCCGCCGTGTTTTTGCTGGATGAACCGTTTTCGCATCTTGATGCTCACCTGCGTCGACAACTTCAACAAGAAATGAAAGCGTTGCGAAAATACTGGACGGCCACAACGCTGTTCGTCACCCACGATCTGCGAGAAGCAATGTTGCTGGGCGACCGTATTGCCGTAATGTGCGATGGCGAGATTCATCAGTTCGCGACGCCTGAGAAAATCCGGAACGAACCTGCGACGGATTTTGTGGCTCAGTTCATAGCGGAATAGCCGCCGTTTCGTCGCGGTCACGATGTACTATCGTCAAAACCGAGACGGGCAACTAAAACATACGTCCTTGAAATCAAAGTTCTTTGTGCGGACCTCAGAAATGTCGGAAACGGATCCACTAGTAGCTCGTCGTCAAAAGTTCGATCGAATCATCGAAATGGGAATCGACCCGTGGGGGCAGCGGTTTGACGACCGATTGGCCATCGCAGACGTGCGTGCGCGCATTGGTGAAGCAAAGCTGAAGCTTGAATCGGGTGACGTTGTTGATCTGCCGGATGTGGAAAACGACGAGTCCGTAGACTTCCGCGCGTGGATGCAAGAGCAGGGCAAGGGGCAGATGACGGGCCCGACGGTCCGCATTGCCGGTCGCATCATGAGCAACCGTGATACGGGTAAGCTCATGTTCATCGACCTACGAGATCAAACCGGTCGCGTACAACTGTTCATTGGCAAGTCGCAAGTGGGGGAAGAGAACTGGTCGCTGGCGGAGAATTTTGATCTGGGCGATTTGATTGGCGTCGATGGTGAACTGCGTCGCACGAAAACGGGCGAGATCACGATCTTCGTTAAAAATCTGACATTTCTAACGAAGGCACTCGAGCCGCCCCCGGAAAAATTTCATGGACTCAAGGATCCAGAACTTCGCCAGCGAATGCGCTACGTGGATATGGCCTACAACGAAGGCGTTCGCGATCGTTTTCTGCAGCGGACGAAGATCGTGCAGTCGATCCGCGAGACGCTTAACGGAAAAGGCTTTTGTGAAGTCGAAGGTCCGACGCTTCACACGATCGCGGGCGGAGCAGCAGCTCGGCCGTTCGAGACGCATCACAACGCGCTCGACCAAGATCTGTTCATGCGGATTGCTTTGGAGCTACATCTGAAGCGATTGCTGGTTGGTGGAATCGAACGTGTTTACGAACTGGGCCGTGTCTACCGCAATGAAGGCATCGACCAAAGTCACAATCCCGAATTTACCATGATGGAAGTTTACGAAGCCTTTGGTGACTACGGCACCATGATGGAACTGACGGAGGCCGTGATTGTGAATGCGATTCAAGCCACAGGCCAAGGTCATGTGCTGCCATGGGGCGAGAAGGAGATCGATTTCACGCCGCCGTTCCAACGCAAGACTTACAACGAGCTCTTCCAAGAACACGCGGGCGTGGATCCGAATGATGCGGAAGCTGTGAAGAAGCTAGCAGTCGAAATCGGTTTCGATGTCGAAGGAAAGCATCCAGATGTCATCAAAAGCGAAGTGTTTGAAGAGAAAGTAGAAGACAGTTTGATCGGACCGGTCTTTGTAATTGACTACCCAGCGAGTATATGTCCGCTTACGAAACGCAAGCGTGACAATCCGGACATCGCTGAGCGGTTCGAATTGTTCGTGCACGGGATGGAGCTAGCAAACGCCTATACCGAATTGAACGATCCGGACTTGCAAGAAACGCTATTCAAAACACAATTGGATGGCATGTCGGAAGAAGACTCGATGGCCAAGATGGACCACGACTTCATCCGCGCGTTGCGGAATGGAATGCCGCCTGCGGGAGGATTGGGAATCGGAATTGATCGACTCGTGATGTTATTGACGAACTCACAGTCGATTCGCGACGTAATTCTGTTTCCCTTGCTCCGGCCAGAAGTTACTGCGTCGTAGATGATTAATTTAACCCGATGACGTAGGCGAAATTGTATTCTCTCGCCTACACTGTCGGGCTAACGAGTTTGAAACCACACAAGCCAAAGGATTGGCGATGTTTAAGTTTTTGCTTGCGACGCGGTACCTGCGTACCCGCTACATTGCGCTCGCTTCGATCGTCAGCGTGATGCTTGGCGTCGCCACAATGATCGTGGTCAACAGCGTGATGGCTGGCTTTCGCACGGAGATGTACGACCGTCTGCATGGAATTCTCTCCGATGTTGTCGTCGCCTCGCATGGTCTAGATGGAATCGACGATTCCGCCAAAACACTTCAGCAGATTCGCGATGTGTTGGGCGACGAAATCGAAGGCATCACAACGAC
Source organism: uncultured Pirellulaceae bacterium (assembly GCA_964397295.1). GTDB lineage: Bacteria > Planctomycetota > Planctomycetia > Pirellulales > Pirellulaceae > CAYNJG01. Next base: position 2,113 of record CAYNJG010000009.1, on the reverse strand, counting down.
CGTTCATGTGCCAGCTGTCTTGAGCTATCAGATCTATGATGAGTGGGAAACTCGTCAGGTGAATTTGATTGGCATCGACGACGAGACTTACGCGAGTGTGAGCGATTTCAGCAAGTTCTTGCTTCATCCCGGCAATCAAGAGCAGCTGAGTTTTGACCTGCGAGAGGCGGGGTACGACGAACGAATCAAAGAATCGGGCTGGGGTTACAGACGTTGGAAAGTCAACTCTCAAAGGATTCTGAAACGACACAAAGTGCAAGAGCAAGCGATGTTGGGACCGGTTGGTAAGCCGCTCGCTGATCCGAACATTGCGCAAGTTTCGCATGAAGTTGAACTTAGTGGCCTTGGCGACGACGCGTGCCCGCACTGCGGTGAGTCTCTCGTCGCCAACGCATCAGGGCCACCCGCTGGTTTCGAAGGCATGGCTGATCCAGGACTCGAGCACCAAGAAGAGGGCGTCGTCTTTGATGAGATGACTCGGCAGCATCCTGGAATTGTGTTGGGTATCGCGATCTCGAACGTGAAAGGTCGCGACGCTGAAGGCAACGTGCAGGACTATTTTCTATGTCGACCGGGTGACGACGTACGGCTAACTTTTCCGTCCGCCGGCGCGCCACCGCAAGCGGTTCACTCGACTTTTACGGTAGTCGATTTTTACGAAAGTAAAATGAGCGAATACGATTCAACGTTCGCTTTCTGCCCACTTTCGAAGCTGCAAGACTTACGAGGTATGATCGATCGCGAAAGTGGAAAAGCCGCTGTGACATCGATTCAAATGCGGTTACGTGAAGGCACGAATCTCGCTGCCGCCCGAGACAAGCTGCGAGCTGCGTTTCCTGTTTCGACGCACCGATACCGAGTTGAAACTTGGAAAGATATGCAGGGCCCACTGTTGGCCGCTGTCCAATGGGAAACGACGATTCTCAACATTTTATTGTTCCTGATCATTGGTGTAGCAGGCTTTGGAATCTTCGCGACATTCTTCATGATCGTCGTCGAGAAAACGAAGGACATTGGGATACTGAAGTCACTCGGTGCACCAAGTCGCGGGATTATGTCGATCTTTGTCAGCTATGGGTTCGCACTTGGCATCGTTGGATCCGGTGTTGGCATGGTCTTGGGTGTGCTGTTTGTGATGAACATCAACCGCATCGCTCGTTGGATTGAACGGATGACGGGCCAAGAAGTCTTCGATCCGACGGTCTACTACTTTCACGAGATTCCGACGATTTTGAATCCGTTTACGATTACATGGATTGTGATCGGAGCCATGATCATTGCGGTCATGGCCAGCATCATGCCTGCTCTTCGCGCCGCCCGAATGCATCCAGTTGAGGCACTACGTTATGAATAAATCCGCGTCCAAATCCGCGACCAAGAATGCCGGAAACGAAGCTCGCGTATTGCGTGATCCTCGCCTGCACAAAGACAGTGCTATCAACAGTCTGTTCGGTTGTCAGGGTTTGACCAAGAGCTATCGCAAAGCGAACGTCGAGATCCCCGTGCTGCGGGGCGTCGATTTGAATGTTGGTAAGAATGAGTTTACCGCGATCATTGGCCAAAGCGGATCGGGCAAGAGTACGCTGCTGCACCTACTGGCAACGTTGGATCAACCGGATGCCGGTTCGATTCACTTCGAAGGCAACCGTATCGATAACCTGCCTGCACGCGGTCGGGACCGTCTGCGCAACCGATACATCAGCATGGTGTTTCAGTTTTATCACCTTTTGCCTGAACTCACGACGGTCGAGAATGTCTTACTTCCTGGGATGATCTCCCATTCCGTGTTTCAATACTGGGGAAAGAAACGTGAGTATCGTGCTCGCGCCATCGAGTTGTTAGAACTTGTCGGCTTGGGACATCGATTGAAACATCGTCCACGCGAATTATCGGGTGGCGAGATGCAGCGAGTCGCGATTGCTCGTTCTTTGATGCTAGAGCCGAAGGTATTACTTGCCGATGAGCCAACGGGCAACTTGGATCAAAAAACGGGTGAAGGCATTATGAAAGTTTTGCGCAACTTGAATGAAAATCATGGTCTCACTATAGTCATGGTCACGCACGACCAGTCTGTCGCGGAGCAGTCAGACACTGTACTACGGATGGTGGAAGG
>CAYNJG010000008.1:0-70190 GCA_964397295.1 uncultured Pirellulaceae bacterium | reverse complement strand
ATTCCGCACTTGCGAGAGTACTTTGTGAATCCGGCCAACGTCGAAGGCGGCCACTATCGCACTCCGGAAGAACCTGGCTGCAGCACAGAGTTACGGCTTGATCGACTGTAGGTCGCTGAGTGTCGAGATCACCGGCCAAGTTGGATTTGCCTCTCCACGTTTGAGGTGGATTGAATTCCAGCCCGCCTGCTTGGCTCCTTCAAAGTCAGCTGATTGGCTGTCCCCGACTAATGTTGCATCCGTGTTCTGGATGCCCAACGATTCTTCAATCGCGCGAAAGAACATTGTGCTCGGTTTTCGAAATCCGATATTCGACGAATAGAAGACATGCTTCGCGGCGTTGATCGGCGGTAGCGATTTTACAATCGGCAATAGACGAGCGTCGAAGTTACTGGCAATGCCCAATTGAAAACCTCCCTCAAGCAACGCGTTCCAAGTTGGCTCAACGTCTTCGTACAACCGCCAGCTTGTTGGCTTAGCGAAGTGATCCCAAAGATGATCGAACACCTCAATGCGATCCGTCTGCAACACATCGAGAACTAACGATTGCCAGCGTTCGCGATCGAGTTGCTCGCTGGATCGTTCATCGCAGAAGTAAATCAACCGGCCGGCTGCAAAACGTCGCTTGACGGTTTCGACGGTAGTTTCGATACCGTGTTCAAGTGCAATGCTGCAGTACGTGTTGGCGACACTGGGTTCGGGACGCAGCAACGTATCGGCGGCGTCGAAAAAAATCCAACGAGTTTCGTGCATCACTGCTAACCAAAGAATCGCGTAAGGTCTAATCCAAACACGAACAGCATCAGGCAAAGCAGCATACTAAAGCCGACCATCGTGAGGCTCATTTGTACTCGTTCGTTTACTGGCTTGCCCATGATTCCTTCGTACGCCAGAAACAGCATATGACCACCGTCGAGCACGGGAATCGGCAAGAAGTTCAGCACGGCTAGGTTGGCACTGAGAAGCGTAAGGAAGATGAGTAGACGCGGAAGTCCCTCACTAGCTTCCATCGTTGCTGCGGTGGCGATTGTCAGTGGTCCGCCCAGGTTCTGGTAGTTGGAACCAATGCGTTTGAGCACGATCACAACTTGCTTCATGCCTTCCCAGATTTCGCGAACGCCAAGACTAAATGCTTCGGACCAAGACGCAGCGACTCGTTTTTCTTCGTAGCTGGCGAACAGAATTCCCCGCGTCGAATCCAGCATTGCGTCGGAGTTCGTTGGCAAAAGTTGGTCCGAAGTCTGCTCGACGCCGTCACGCTCGTACTGGAGCACAACTTCGAACGGCGTTTCGCCTTGGATCGAGCTGAGAATAAAAGGCCAGTTGTTATTTTCTTCGTCGATCGGAAGAGGGTGATCAAGCTCGTACATCGCGAGGGTTTTGCGGCCAAGACTTTTCTGGCGGTATTTCTGCCACGAACCAAGCAACCACGGTAAACGATCTTCTTCCGGAATTGGTTTGGGCAACATGATAAGTTGCGCCGATTTCAAAACGTCACCAACTTGAATTCCCGCCACTTCGGCCGAACTACCCGCAATGACTCCTGTCACTGTCGGGTAAATCACGTAGCCGATTCCGATTGAGTCGAGTCCAATCGGTCCGTTGCGTCGGCGGACAGACGCATCCGTGCGGGGTGCTTTCGGCTTAAGTGTGACCTGCTGTTCTGCTTCACCGCGATTGACAGTAAGAACAGTCGATTGATCGATGTACTCCAACAATCGAGTCGGCAAAGTAGCAGGGTCACCGATGGGTTGGCCATTGATTTGCGTAATGACATCGCCAACCTTCAGTCCAGCCAATTCTGCGATCGATCCAGATTGTATGCAGACAACGGGACCCATCGAAAGTTCCACGCCAACGCGCTTGCCTTTCCCAACATCCAAATGAATGTCGTGATCGTTTTCTACTTTGGTTTCTTTATCAGTCCGCGTGATATGCAGTGTGATTGGTTTGTGGGGGTTGCAGGCTTGGATTTTTTGAATGTCGATGCCAACGCCATCGGTGTCGATTTCAGTACGTTCACCTTCGACGGTGATTGCATGAATCAAGTCGCCGGGTTCAAGTCCGGCCTTTGCCGCGATGGAATCTAGGATGACTCCGCGTACGATTGGGGAATTCGCCATCCAAACACCGATGGTCGGTGTCATCGTTTGCTTCTGATATCCCGAATTAGGTGTAATCTTTATTTCGCGGACGTTGCCATCGACGTCGCGCAATCGCATGTCGACATCTTCACCATCGCCCAACGAAAACATTTTTATCTTCAAGTCGTTGATGAATCGCAGGTGGTCGTCGTTGGGTTTATCTTTTTCTAACGAAACGATTCGGTCTCCCGGTTGCATTCCTGCGAGCCAAGCGGGATCCCCTGCCCCCGAACCGCCAATCACCGTCGGCGTGTACTTTACGCCCATCTTGTAGGCCACGGCCGCGATCATGATTCCAAAAATGATGTTGAAGATCACGCCTGCCGAGATAATGGCCATGCGTTGCGGTACCGACTTTGCTGGGTAGCTGCGCGGATCGAGTTGCCCGCCTTCAGCTTTGACGCGTTCGGCTTCTGCTGCGGCGTTGGAAGGGTTGTCATCTTGACCGAGCATTTTGACGTAGCCGCCAAGCGGAATGATGCCGATGCCGTATTCGGTTTCTCCCCATTGTTTTTTGAAGAGCGTCCGAGGCAGTGAGATTCCAAAAATCGTAATTGGCGCGTCGAAACCTACATAGAACTTCTCACACTTCACGCCGCACGCTTTGGCGACAAGGAAGTGGCCAAGTTCGTGGACGAAGATCACGACGCCCAATCCGAGCGCCGCTTTACCAAACGATATCAGCGTTGACAGACTCAAGAGTCCGGCGATCAAGATGCCATGGTCCATCGATCTACCTCATTCCTTGCCCAGTGGTCGGCTGCAATCAGCTGCTCCAATGAAGGACTAGGATCAAATGTGTGATTATTAAGTACTTCTCGGCAAGCACTCACGATCTCGTGGAATGCAAGCTCACCATCTATAAACAGTTGTACGGCTTTCTCTTTGGCAGCGTTCAAAACGGCGCCCGCCGTTCCGCCTTTATCGGCGACTTCGTGACCCAGCGTAAGGGCTTCAAATCGCTCCAAATCTGGAGCTTCGAATGTGAGTTCATGGTTTTTCGTCCAGTCTAGCTTGGACGCGACACCCGGTACGCGATTGGGATACGTCAACGCGTATTGAATCGGCAACTTCATATCGGGCGGACTCAGTTGAGCAATCACAGAACCGTCTTGAAACTCAACCATCGAGTGAACGATCGATTGTGGATGAATGACGACTTCGATTTGGTCGCCCACGACATCGAACAACCAACGAGCCTCAATGATCTCGAGCGCTTTGTTTAACATTGTGGCGGAATCGATTGTGATTTTCGGCCCCATGTCGTATGTCGGGTGCTGCAAGGCTTGCTCGAGCGTAACGTGTTTGAGTTGCTCGCTGGACAGATTCCGAAAAGGTCCGCCGCTGGCCGTCAGCACAATTCGTCTTAGGTCGCCGCGGCTGCCGGCCTGGAGTGCTTGGAAGATCGCGCTGTGTTCGCTATCGACGGGAATTAGCGTTGCACCGCTTCGCTCTGCCAGATTCATGACCAGCTGGCCGGCAACAACGAGTGTTTCCTTGTTCGCAAGCGCGACGCGTTTACCTGCTTCGATCGCCGCCCATGAACCGCGTAGACCAGCGCTACCTACAATCGCCGAGACAACGGTTTCGACATCCGGTCGACGGACAAATGCTTCGACCTGCTCTTCCCCTACTAGGAGCGTGGTGTTCTCGGGGAGCACACTGCGGTCAAATTGATGGACTGCGATGGGATCCGTGGCAATCAAGAACGGGATCTGATTCTGACGACATTGGTTGGCTGCTTCCGCGAGACGCGAGTGTGCGGAGATCGCCAGGACGCCCAAATCGTTAGATGCATCGATGACCTCAAGCGTGCTGCGGCCAACACTGCCCGTGGAACCGAGGACCACAATGTTGCGGAAGTCGGCGGGCATTTTAAAGGGTCTCAATCATTAGAAGGCACGGGTCGCTGAGCCAAAAAACCCAGGTCGCTCGCAGTCTTTTCTACGAAAAACGCGGAAATAGCCTCGGCGAAGCATTTTAGGAGTCCTCAAATAGTCGAGCAAGTGCGAAACTCTTTGCTGAACCCGCAACGTGCGATTCTACAACATACGTCGTTGTGCAGCTTTCGTAACCTCTGTAGCAGATTGATCGTCCTAACCGATACAGGCTTCGCGAAAGCGTTGAATGCGTTCGAGCGAGCAGCGAGTTTGCGGACGAAAAACGCTTCGCTGATATAATGAGGTCAAATGTCCTCGTAAACCGTCCTCCACGTATCAGTTCCCATAATGGAAGCTGATTAGGTTGTTCATATGTCTTCCGATAATAACGCAGGCCGTCGAAACCCTGAAAAGAACAGTTCAGGCCTCAACATTTTCTACGTACTGCTGTTGGTTGGCCTCGCCGCGGCATTTCTGTCCGTCTATCTGACGTCGATCCAAACCGTCACGCTGACCAAGCCAGAACTGATGGTGTTGATTCGTGATGGTGAAGTTGTTGTAGGAAAAAACGACGAAGAAACGCAAGGAATGCTTGTTGCGAATCTGAAAGACTTGAAGATCGGAACACACCGAGTCACAGGAAAAGTTACTGCCCAAATGACCTATTTGGGGACAGACCAAGAAACAGACCAGGAAGCCGAGCCTGTCGAAATCGATCTGTCCAAGGCTAAATTCAAAGACTTCAGGGCCAATAAACTGGACGATGAAGGTTCGACTGCGGAAATCCGAGAAGCTTTGCAGACCGCGAACTTCACGGACTTCTCCGAAGAAGGCGAGCCAGGTTTTTGGAAAGCCTACGGGCCGAGCCTGCTGCTGGCGGGAATCTTTATAGGTGCCATCTATTTTATTCTTCGCCGATTGGGCGGAGCAGGTTCACCGATGACGTTCGGTCGGAGTCGCGGAAAGCTCTACGCACAAGAGGACTTGGCGATCACCTTTGACGATGTGGCTGGCATCGAAGAAGCCGTCGAAGAGACCAAAGAGGTCGTGGACTTTCTGCAATCGCCAGAAAAGTACCAACGGCTTGGTGGACGCATTCCTCGAGGCGTTTTGCTCGTTGGACCGCCAGGCACGGGAAAAACGTTACTTGCAAAAGCCATTGCTGGCGAAGCAGGAGTTCCGTTTTTCAGCCTGTCCGGGTCGGACTTCGTCGAAATGTTCGTCGGTGTGGGTGCAGCCCGAGTACGTGACATGTTCGCTCAGGCCGAAGCAAAGGCGCCTTGTATCATCTTCATCGACGAACTCGACGCGCTTGGTAAGTCGCGCGGTTCTAGTATGGTCGGCGGACATGACGAACGAGAGCAAACGTTGAACGCTTTGCTAGTCGAGATGGATGGCTTCGAGCCGAACTTGGGCATCATCGTCATCGCAGCAACAAACCGCCCCGAAATGCTTGACGAAGCACTCATGCGACCGGGACGTTTCGATCGCCAGGTGTTGGTGGATCGACCGGACGTGAAAGGCCGCGAAGACATTCTGAAAGTGCACGTGAAAAACGTGAAACTCGATCCAAGTGTGAAGCTTGACCAAGTCGCAGCGATCACACCAGGCTTTGCAGGCGCTGATCTGTCGAACTTGGTGAATGAAGCCGCTCTACTCGCCGCTCGCAAAGACAAACCGGCAGTAAGCATGGCAGAGTTCAACGATGGCGTAGAACGCGTCACGGCTGGATTGGAAAAGAAACAGCGAGTGATGAACGAGGAAGAGAAAATCCGCGTCGCCTATCACGAGAGTGGCCACGCGTTGGTTGGATTCAGCCTTCCGAACACAGACCCGGTGCACAAGGTTTCTATCATCCCGCGTGGATTTGCTGCACTCGGTTATACGATGCACCGCCCGACAGAAGACCGATATCTTCGGACGCAGAGCGAGCTAGAAAGCCGCATCCAAGTTCTGTTGGCCGGCACCGTGGCCGAAGAAATGATTTTTGAAGACATTTCCACGGGCGCGAGCAACGATCTTGAGCGGTCCACCAAAATCGCACGTGGCATGGTCATGGACTATGGCATGAGTCGGCTTGGCCGCATCACCTATCGCGAAAACGGCGGACCTGCGTTTTTGGCCGGTCGTGGAGGCGAAGAAAAAATGCACACGATGAGCGAAGAGACAGCTCGTGAGATCGATCGCGAAGTAAAGCGAATCATTGACGAGTCCTTGGAGCGCGTACGCGAAATCCTTCACACGCGTCGGTCGGCCTTGATCGCGCTGGCAGAACGTCTTATGGAAGTCGAGTCCGTAGAAGCGATGGAGCTAAAAGAGATTATGGACGAGAATTCGACCGGGCCGTCCGTAGTTCCAGGGACGAACGCTCGTTCCGGATTTAAGACTCCCCACAGTCGACCGACTACCTCCTCGGCACAAAAACGAGCCGCAAACGACGGCTAGTATGCCGACCCAACTGAGGTTGGGTCGAGATGACGCGATCCTTTGAAATCTTTCGTTTCGCTATGTTGACTGGCCCCAAAAAATGACTGGGCCGCGGTCGTAAAACTTGCGTTCTTTGCCCCTTGGTGAGTGCCAAATGCCGGGTGTCCGGTAGATTTTGGCATCAATTGCGGGCTTTTCAGTCGCAACAACTCCCAATGAACTCCGTGAACGACCGTAAGTTACTCACAAGAAACAACTTACGCCCCATTTTCCCGATTGGCCTTTGCATTTCAAAGGCCAAAAATGCGGGAAAAACGAGGCCTAGCCCTCGACTGCGGCCCGCGAAACCTCAAAGATACCGGTATGCGGGTCATGCGGATTAGTGTGCACCCGGGGAGAAGTCGCTATGTTGCATTTTTGGAACAACCGACCCATTCTTACCGGGCAGTGACGTTATTCGCGTAAAAAACGTGTGTGGTTACTACAACATCGAGTTTGTGGAGCACAAGTTTAGTATCGATCGCCTTGACTTAACGGGCTTCCGGTCGCCGCGCTCGGAAGAGATTTCAAGAAAGGAAATTCCATGTCAGCTACTGCTACAAAGCCGATGACTAAAACTGAGGTCATCAACTCGCTTGCTGATTCGACGGGGCTTACCAAACAGCAAGTAAACCAATTTTTCGATGAACTCACGGGGCTCATTGCCAAGAACTTGAAAGAAGGCGGACCGGGCGTATTCAACGTACCGGGCATGCTTAAAGTCAAAGTTGTTCGCAAAGAAGCAAAACCAGAGCGTGAGGGCAAAGATCCGTTCACCGGGGAAACACGAATGTTCAAGGCTCAACCAGCCAAGAATGTCGTTAAGGTGACGGCGCTTAAGAAGCTAAAAGACGCAGTTCAGTAAATCGCAGATGAATCAATACGACTCTGGTCCGATCCGGGTCGAGTCGAATTGGTGCGATGTGAATTGCAAAAAAACGAAGAAGGCCGCGCCCATTTTGGAGCGGCCTTTCTCTATTCCCACTGTCTTCACCGAAACGTGTTGCGGACGATCGGTTTTTTCGGTTCGAAAAAGGGCCAAACCCAAGCGAATCCGAGGTTCGGTGCGCTTGCCCCAATTTGGTCGCTCAGTGATACTACCGAGCTGGAATTTCCGCCTCTGCGGTTGGTTGAGACCACCGCGTACCCATGCCACGAAAGATGGAACGTGGAGACCGATTCGAAAAGCCAATCCTTTCTCGCCCGAAACGAGTTCCTGATAAGACGCCTGCATTCACTGTCCGGTTTAATTCCGGTAGGGGCGTATATGTGTGTCCATTTGACGACGAATTCAAGCATATTGATGTCGTCTCAGAAGTTTCAGCAGCTGGTATATCAGATCCACGCATTGGGTCCCGCACTACCGTTTGTGGAATGGACCTTCATTTTTCTACCTCTGATCTTCCACGCTGTTGTGGGTGTAGTGATCATAAAAGGTGGTCTGACGAATTCGAACTACTCGCATTCGGGCAACTATCGCTACATGCTTCAGCGCGCAACGGGAATGATTGCGTTCATTTTCATTTTCGGCCATGTCTTTCACATGCACGGTTGGTTTCATGCTGATTGGTGGATGGAAACGGTTGCAAAGCCGTTAGGCGGAGCTCAATTCAAGCCGTACAACGCTCCTTCAACAGCAGCTGCTGCACTTAGTAATCCGATCATGGTGATTCTCTATGCGGTCGGAATTCTCTCGTGCGTCTTTCACTTGGCGAATGGCCTGTGGACGATGGGCATCACTTGGGGCCTCTGGGTTAGTCCTGCTGCTCAAAAGCGTGCGAACTATCTATCGATTGCGTTTGGCATCGGCCTAACATTCATAAGTATGGGCGCGCTCCTTGGTTTCGGCGGTATGTCAGACTCAGCAAAAGCAGAAGCCCGTGAGGTCGAGGAACGAATGTTCCAGGAAAAAGTTGCCAGCGGTGAGGTTTCGGCCGATAGCCATAAACACATCCACGCGAACGAGGCTGGACATGGGACAGAGACGGCGCCAATACCAGGGTTTGTCTGGGATCCCGACGCATCCGATGGACAGGGTTCGTGGGTTAATCCTAACGCTGGCTACGCCGACGGGGCAGCTGGAGTTGAAGACGAAGACGATGAAGCGACAGACGCAGGACATTGAACCGACAACGCATCCGATCAGCATCGAACAGTAATTACGCGAAAGCCAAAGCGAAGATAGAGACGAAACATGGCAGAACAACGAGTAATGATCATTGGCGGTGGCTTGGCGGGGCTATCGGCAGCAATGAAGTTGGCCGAGATCGGCGTGAGCGTCGACATCATGAGCCTTGTGCCAGTCAAGCGATCGCACAGCGTTTGCGCACAGGGGGGAATCAACTCCGTCAACGATTACACGCGGCAGTTGGGCGATGACGAGTGGAAGCACTTCGACGACACGGTCTACGGCGGCGACTTTCTCAATCATCAGCCGCCCGTCAAAGAAATGTCTTACTGGGCGCCAAAAGTCATCGACTTGATGGATCGCTTAGGTGTTACCTTCAATCGAACTACCGAAGGCTACCTAGATCGCCGGCGTTTCGGCGGTACTTTGTACAAGCGAACAGCCTTCGCCGGCGCGACAACTGGCCAGCAATTGCTGTACGCGTTGGACGAGCAAGTTCGCCGCTGGGAATCGCAGGACAAGATTCGAAAGTTTGAGTACTGGGATTTCTTGGGTCCAGTCCTCGACGAAAACGGTGTCTGTCGCGGATGTGTTGGACAGCACATGGTGACGATGGAGATTCGTACATTCCCGGCCGACGCCGTGCTAGTTGCATCGGGTGGCTGTGGTTTGATCTTCGGTCGTTCGACTATGTCGATGGCTTGCACAGGGAGTGCCGTCAGTCGCTGTTTCCAGGCCGGTGCGAAGTATGCGAATGCTGAATTCGTACAAGTTCATCCGACGGCCATTCCCGGCGCCGACAAGCTACGTCTGATGAGCGAGTCAGCGCGTGGCGAAGGTGGCCGTGTTTGGGTTCCCGAAAAGTCCGGCGATACTCGAGAGCCAAAACAAATCCCAGAGAATGAACGCTACTACTTCCTCGAGCAGCGATACCCGGAATACGGCAACCTCGTTCCACGTGACATTGCCACACGCGAGATATTCAACGTTTGCGTGAACGAAGGTCGCAGCGTGGAAGTGGACCGACAGTGCGTCTATCTCGACCTCACGCACATACCTCGTAAAGAACTGGATCGAAAGCTCGGCGGCATCCTCGAGATCTACGAAAAGTTCCAAGGCGTCGATCCGCGTGACGAGCCTATGAAGATCTTTCCTGCAGTCCACTACACGATGGGCGGCATGTGGGCGGACTACGAAAGAACGGCCGAAGGTGGTTTACAGCCGGGATCGGTTCGCAACCAGCATACAAACATCCCTGGCCTATTCGCGCTCGGCGAGTGCGACTACCAGTACCACGGTGCAAACCGGTTGGGCGCAAACTCGCTGCTTAGCTGCATCTTCACCGGACTGTTTGTGGCCCCCGGTGTTGATGAGTGGCTAAAAAATGTTCCAGGTGGAACTTGCGTCGAACTTTCCGACTCAATCTATGAAAAGGCTCGGAAGCAACATCAGCAAAAACATGATTCGTTGCTCGGGCAAGATGGCGGTGAGAATCCATACCTGTTGCACCAAGAATTGGGCAACACGATGACAACAGCTTGTACGGTCGTTCGAAAAAATGATCAGCTCGACGAAGCTATCCAGAAAGTGAACGATCTGTCGGATCGAGCAAAGAAATGTTCGCTAACGGACGATGGCCAATGGACCAACCAAAACGTGATCTTCACCAAGGCACTGATGGACATGTTCCCGATCGCCAAGACCATTCTGCATGGTGCGCGAAATCGTGATGAGTGCCGCGGTGCTCATTACAAGCCAGAATTCCAGATGCCAGGCGTCGATTCAGACGATCCAGCAGAACGCAAACGCCAGGCGGAAGCGTGGTGCGATCGGTTCCAGGCAAATAACCAAAAATGGCTGAAGACCACGGTGGCGACGTGGAACGGAAATCAGCCTCAATTGGACTATGAGGACGTGGATACTGAATCAATTCCACCGCGACCTCGTCTTTACGGCGTCGTGGGCGGCGATGTAATTACGGATACGTGGAACGAGCGTCAGAAAACTGTCGCGGCGTCCTAGACTTGCTTGGACTGTCCGAAATGGCGTTTCCCAACACAGAGAAAAAGTAAACGAGAACACTTGATGATCGATAAAGCCCAGACTCCGCACGCGTTTGAAGTTAAGGTACTTCGTCAAAAAGCACCCGGTGAGTCAAGCTACTGGGAGACGTTCCAGATCGAATACGAAATAGGCATGAACGTCATCAGTGTCTTGCAACGTATCGCTGCGAAAAGCGAAACGGCGGACGGAAAAAAAGCCGCGCCTGTAGCGTGGGATTGCAACTGCCTAGAAGAAGTTTGCGGCGCTTGCACGATGGTTGTGAACGGCCGAGTTCGCCAAGCATGTACGGCTTTGGTCGATGTACTTTTGAAGGATCAGCCAGAACGCATCGAATTGCGTCCGATGACCAAGTTTCCCGTCGTGCGAGACTTGGTAGTAAACCGAGGTCGCATGTTCCGCGCACTCGAGAAGGTCAAGGCTTGGGTTTCCGTCGACGGATACTATGATCTCGGCCCTGGTCCACAACAGGCGCGGAAAACGCAGGAAGAATCCTACCCCCTGAGCCAGTGCATGAGTTGCGGTTGCTGTTTGGAAGCATGCCCGCAGTACACCAAAGTGGAGCTCAAGCAAAACAAAAACGAAACGGACGAACAGTTCGAAGCTCGTCAAAAAGAGACTTACGACAAGAGCTTCATTGGTCCGCACGCCATCAGCCAAGCGATGCTATTCAACGCAAACCCAACCGGAAAGATGCAAGAGTCCGAGCGATTGGATGCTCTCACGGATGCTGGCGGAATCCAAATGTGCGGCAACGCTCAGAACTGCGTCACCGTTTGTCCAAAAGAGATTCCACTTACCACTTCGATCGCAAAAGCTGGTCGAGCAACAACACTGCATACGCTGAAGAAGTGGTTCGATAAGTAGATCGCAAACGGGCTGGCTAAACTTCGAGGTTGCCGTTTTCCGCGGTCTCCGTGGTAACCTCTTCACCGCCGCCGATTTTTTCGATACCCATCGTCACTGCGAAACCAATTCCAATCAGTAGTAGTGACAATCCAATCTGCGGGCCATTTGGCTTGAAGAAAGCAGTCTTCCAATCTTCTTTCTCTGCGAGCATCTTCTCGAGATTCGCTTCATCGACGACTGTCCCTTTGATGGTATCGCCGACTACTGGCGCGACGCCTTCTTGAAACGGAAACAGTCCAGCTGTCGATCCAAGCAACAAACCTAATAGCGCTCCAAGCGTGGCATTACGATGCTCCTTCAGCAACCATTGCAGCAAGTTGCCCACCACAGCGATGCCGACGACGACGCCAATTCCAACGGGCAGCATTACGGACATTGCTGGATCCATGGCAGCGGCAATGTCTTTGGCTTTCAAAGCTTCTTTAAATTCATCAATCGCTGAAAGGATCGGAACATACTGACTCAACAACAGCAACAAGTATCCACCTGACAAACCCGGCAAGATCATCGCACTGGCTCCCGCCAATCCAGCGACAAGTAGCATCACGAAACTCGAAGGAATATCGCCAACCACATCGTATGCTTGCAAAAGCGCAAGTCCGACCATCAGTAAAAAAGCGATCACTGCGGACGTCACCAGTGGCGTGCTGAAACCTGAAGTTAGCCGCCAAACGACTGGCACACCACCAAGCGTTAGGCCGATGAACATGCTGTACATGATCCAACGCTTTTCGACGACCAATTCCTTCAATGGTCCCGCGAGCAACAGAATGCTCAGTCCTGCTGCAGCCGCAACGGAACCTAAAACGATCAGCGACTGCGTTCGAAATCGCAGCCGCGTGAGATCGGAGACTGCTTCGATGAATTTCGGATAAATACCTGCGGCAAGCAGCATCGTACCACCGCTAATTCCAGGAACGAGGTTCGCGAGGCCCATAAGTGTTCCGCCGAAAACAGAACGAAGTATCAGCTTTTCTGATTTCATTTTTCCTGAACCCGAAGTCTTCTCGTCGTGTTGTCTACCATTGAGTCGACCTCAAGCGGTCGCTAGCAGCATGCTTATAAGCCTTTGACCTGAAGCAAGATAGGCCACAAAAGCGGAAGAAGCTGAGGTTGACCGCTATCAGACCCCGGATAGAATTTAAAAAAGTGTAAATAGATGTTAGCACGGATAAGATTTCGACGATTTTAGGTTAGGCAGTATTCTTCCGCTGGCGGGGTGAAGACCCGAATCGACTACTAAGGATTAGGCATCGATGCAATGTACGTGATTCGTAAGGAAACACGAGTCTGTGTATCCACGCCGGCGAAGCTCAACCTCTTTCTTGAGCTGCTATGCCGCCGCGAGGATGGTTTCCATGAGTTGGATACGCTCATGGTTCCCGTCGATCTCTACGATAGCCTTTCCGTAACAACCACGCGTCGATGGACAAATAAACCTGGCCTGCCGTTGGGCACCCGGTTACAGCGAGGAAACAGGTGGCAGCTTGCCCGCCCCACAAGACAACATTGCCCACAAGGCCTTAACGATGTTGCAAACCAGGTCCGGAACCGATCTAGGTGCAGACGTCCGAATGGCAAAGCGCATTCCCTCACAAGCAGGAATGGGTGGCGGTTCGAGTGACGCGATGGCCGCGCTGATCGCAGGAAACAACGTTTGGAACCTTGGCTGGAGCCGAGAAAAACTGATGGAACTCGGTGCTGAACTTGGAAGTGACGTGCCGTTTTTCGCCTCCGGTAGTTTGGCTCGTTGCACCGGTCGAGGTGAAAAGATAAACGCGATCAAGACGAATGGCAGGATGCACTTTGTTGTAGTCAAACCAGAAGTTGGCCTGTCGACGCCAGAAGTTTTTCGACATGCCGTCGTGCCAGAAATGCCAACGGACAGTCAACCACTGTTAGCGGCAATTGAAACAATGAATCTACGATCGATTGGCAAGCTGTTGTTCAATCGATTGCAGACCGCAGCCACGGCCATCACGTCGTGGGTGAATGAAATAGAAGAGGTCATGGATGGCTGCTCGGTGTTAGGACATCAAATGAGCGGTAGTGGTACAAGTTATTTTGCCTTGTGTCGAAACCAACGACATGCTCGGCATTTGGCCGCCAGGCTACGAGCCACCAAGCTCGGTCGGGTCTTTTTTGTGAGCTCGATGAATCTGGCACCAAGCCTTTAAGGAGAAGCAACGTGGATATTACAGAAGTTCGCGTCAAGCTGATGGAAGACTCGGATGATCGGTTGCAAGGATTTTGCTCGATCACGTTCGACGATTGCTTCGTGGTCCGCGACCTCAAAATCATCGAGGGCGCCAATGGTCCATTCGTGGCTATGCCGAGTAGAAAGCTAACTTCGCACTGCTCGAAATGTGGCTGCAAGAACCATCTGAGGTCCGCGTACTGCAATCATTGCGGCGGCAAACTCAAGGACGACTCCCGCGACCACGATGGACGCTCGAAGCTTTACGCTGATATCGCGCACCCGATCAACTCAGAATGTCGCGAGATGATCCAAAATCACGTGATTGCCGAATATCGTTCCGAGCGAGACCGATCCACGCAGCCAGGCTACGTATCGCGCTATGACGACTACTATGAGTTCGAAGATGCGCCAGAATCTGGAGACGAAAAGCCAGCGAAGAAAGTTGTCGCTGAGAAACCTGCTCGTTCCGCGTCCGTGAACACTATCGAGCCAGCACAACCGAACCCTCGCGGTCCTCATCAACGGCCGACAAAAGAGAAGGCCGATGATACCAAGGGCAATGACACCTTCGGCGCTGGAATCCTCTAACGAATCATCTCGTTAGAGAATGAAAGATTGACGGCTGGATTTTTACGGTCACGCTTGGAAACCCAAGACTATTCTTCGATAGCCTCTTTGACCTTTTGGACAAAGTGCGGTGATTTGCCGTTCTTCGACAGATCTTCGGCCTTCTTTTCGGCCTCTTTTTGCTGGCTGAAATCGTAAAGAGCTACACGCTTCATCGATTGGTTGAACACGCCCCAAAAAAGCTTCAAACGGACGATAGCATCAGCCTTCTTTCGAGACTTCCGCTTCTTCTTCGCTTTCTTCTTTGCTTGTTCAAGAGCCTCAGCGGCTTCCGCTTCTGCTCTTAACTCTTTGCGGCTTCTGGTTTTACGTGCCATTCGACCGTTGCACCTCGTTCAATGAACCTTCGTTGAACTTCGCACTATAGCGAATCTTCTCCAGCTGAACTAGCTGGCCGCAGTGAATGGCTGCAGGACAATTCTCACCCGATCCGATTCAGAAATCCGCCTCAGTGTGTCTTTCCGTTTTCGATGTATCGCTGCCGCTGTTCGGCATACTCTTCGGCTGTCGGCAGCTCGGACTTGTCTTCGCCGTTCGAGTCAGATACCCGGTTTAGAAACATGGTCTCCAGGATCGGAACACACCAGCCGCAGCCCGTTCCCGCACCGCCACACTGGCTTAGCTGAGAAGGCCGACTCGGTTTTTCCACTCGCAGATAGCTTTCTAGTTTCCGACGCGTCACGTGGAAGCACAGGCACACGTTTTCATCAAGTTCCATGCCTATGCTCCGGTAGCAAGCGTGAGTGCGATTCGGCACGCGGTCAAATACTCGTCAATGTGCAAGGCTTCCGTAACCATGTGTTGGTTTCTTTGCCCGCACCCCATCGATACCGTCGGCAGCCCTCGGGCATTAAGCCAATTCGCATCGAGGCCACCATTCGCGATCGCAAGCTGAGTTTCAAGCCCCATTGCTTCGATCACTTCTTTGGACGCCAAGACCACTTCGCTGTTTGCAGGAATGGAAAACGATTCATAGTCCAGTCGCCCGTCGAACTTCACTGTGCCGCGTTTGCCTTCCGTACTGACAATTCTCTTTGCAGCATCCTTAAATGCTTTTTCGATCGCTGCCACGATCTTCTTGCGGAACGATGGATCATGACTTCGCGCCTCCGCGCGAAGTACAACGTGATCCGTTACGACGTTGGTTGCCTCGCCGCCATGGATAAAGCCTACGTTCGATGTACCACAATGCTTGCCTTTGCGAACGTCACCGTGCCAACCGTTGTCGTGCAAATCAGCAATCGCGACAGATGCAATCGCAATTGCGCTAACACCGGCGGCGGGCGCGTTTCCTGCGTGAGAGGCTATTCCGTGAACGCGAATCTCCATCCGATACCCACCAGTCGCACCAATCGTCATCTTCGTCGGGTCGCCACCGTCCCAATTGAATGCGTACTTGGGCTTTTTCAGTTTTCCAAGGCTCAGCAGCCGCGCACCGTGAAGACCAATTTCTTCCTGGATCGTCCAAAGGAATGTTAGCGGCGGATGCGGTAGCCCTTGCTTCAGAATTTCTGTTGCCGCTGTTAGCACCGTCGCAACGCCCGCTCGGTCATCGGCACCCAATCCGGTTGCTGGGTCCGCCGATTTGACAATATTCCCTTTTCGCTTTGGTTTGCATCCCACGCAGATCGGCACCGTGTCCATATGTGCCATCAGCATTCGCCGTGGTGACCGAACAGTGCCGGGAAGAGTGAAAATCAAATTGCCAGTCTCCGATGGAATCGGCGTCTTGCGGTGTGCGGAATCAGTCGTAATTTGACTTGGCTTAGCCCCCGCTTCTAACAATTGTTTGCGAATGAACTCGGCTACTGGCAGTTCTCCACCGCTCTTTCCAGGTATTGCCATCGCAGCCATAACTCGACGAATTGCCGCTTGTTCCTGGGGCTTCCCAAATTTCGCGGTCTTCGTTTTTAACGTGATCATGGCTAAACGTCCCGGGGGTGTGCAGCGTAGGATGGCTGTAGAACATAAGATGACATG
Organism: uncultured Pirellulaceae bacterium; assembly: GCA_964397295.1. Taxonomy (GTDB): domain Bacteria; phylum Planctomycetota; class Planctomycetia; order Pirellulales; family Pirellulaceae; genus CAYNJG01. The sequence goes on along the minus strand of CAYNJG010000008.1, from coordinate 53,795 downwards.
CACGTTTTTCAAAACGCGCATTCGAAACTCTAGCCAGTGTATCGTGACCTTGACGCACCTCTTAGATCAAACCGACGAAGAACTTCGAAGCTGGCTCGCACAAAACGGGCAGCCAAAGTTTCGTCTCTCGCAAATTCGCGATTGGCTGGCGACGAATCGAGTTTCAACATTCGAAGAGATGTCGAATCTCCCTAAGCAACTTCGAGAAAAGCTCGCGGAAGGCTTTTCGCTTTGGAGCGGATCGATTGCAAAGTCGCACACGGCGGAGGACGGCACGGAAAAGCTGTTACTCGAGTGGTCCGACAAACACCGCATCGAATGTGTTTTGTTACGGGAAGCTGACAGGCGAACCGTCTGCATCAGCACGCAAGTCGGATGTGCAATGGGCTGCGTTTTCTGCGCGAGTGGCATTGGTGGTGTCGAACGAAATCTAACTTCGGGCGAGATCATTGAACAACTCTTGCGGCTTCAACAACGATTGCCGAAGGAAGAACGACTCAGCCACATAGTTGTCATGGGAATGGGTGAACCACTTGCGAATGTCGATCGCTTGCTGCCCGCACTTGAGTTTGCAAGTGATCCACAGGGACTTGGAATCAGTCCGCGTCGCATCACAATATCGACCGTTGGAATTCCAAGCGCGATTGATAAACTGACCGACCGCGAATCGAAATTCCACTTGGCCGTTTCCCTGCACGCGCCTAATGACGAACTGCGCAACGAACTGGTGCCGGTGAACAAAACAATTGGCATCCACAAGATTCTCGTAGCCGCCGATCGCTACTTCGAGTCCTCGGGTCGACGCTTAACGTTCGAATACGTTTTGCTCGCGGGCGTAAATGACGGTGCCAATCACGCGAAGGAACTCTCTCGCAGATTGAAAGGCAGGCCCGCACTTCTAAACGTGATTCCTTACAACCCAGTGGACGGACTGCCGTATCGAACGCCCTCAAGCACGGCCCTGAAACAGTTCCGCGGCATCTTGGAGGACGCCGGCATCAACGTCATGGTGCGTCAAAGAAAAGGCGACAAGATTAACGCCGCTTGCGGGCAACTTCGTCGAAAGTTTGGGCAAGAACACGACTCACTGGTCCAACTGCGGCTAAACCAGTGAGTCTTTTCCATTCGGTGCCTTCTTTTCTTACTACCGAACCGTACGTCGTGCTCGAGTTGCAAGACGCGGCGGCGTAGCCACAAAGAACTCCGGATCGTCGATCACCCAACCCGTTGATTGCGTGCGGCCATCATCTCGGTTACACACGTTGAAGAAAAACGTCTTGAAGACTTCCGCACGGTACCCATACGGGAACTGCGAAGTCACGTAGTCCTCTTCGGTCAGGTCATCGGTGCCTTTGCTAATGTAGTAGTGCACCATGCCATCGGGAGTCACGGACATCCCGAGCGTCCACCAGCCAGTAATGTCGATCTGTGGACCACGAACTTCATGGCCTCGATTGTTGCCACGAATCCGCCAATAAGCTGTATCGTATTCCTGGTTGCGATCCGTTTCAGATCGGAGCTCAACAAACATACCGGGCCAGTAGGGTTCGGTCGTCCATTCTTTTTTGGGTGCTCCGCCAAAGAACGTTTTCTTTTTCTTCTTGTGCTCGGGAACAACAAACGCATGCGTCTCGAGAGATAGTCGATAGCCGAACGAAGGCCCGGTACGGTTCTCCCAAGTTTTAATTGGTGGCATGAACAGACGAACGGTGCAGTTCGGCGTGTGCTGTACAGGAATCTTGTAACCGACTCGCTGCCACAGATTGCAGATGAAATCATCTTGTTGCATCTGATAGCTCAATCGCCCGGGTACACCGGAATGCGTTGTGCGAAGCAAAAGCGATGACGTGCTTCCTTCCAGTCCACCCTTCGGTGTGGCCACTCTCTGCACCACATCCGGACAACCACGTTTGATTCCCTCGTACCATCGACCATTGGTTGACCAACCGGCAGGCTCGCGGCGTTGATCGTCTTGCTCGTCGCTGCTCTTAGGAAGATTCGGGACGAACTGCCAATTCGGCTCTTCAAAGTCATCGCCGACATGGTCAACCTTGTTCCCAGTACCAGGAACGACGGGTGACGCTGCTTTGGCAACGGAGGAATAGGTGAAAGAAAAAGCTACGCACACGCAAAGCGATAGCCAGAGCGACCGGCATGAAACCGACATGGCAAGCTTCCTTATGTTCGAATTCGGCAGGATGGGCTTAGGCGGAAAGTTTGGCCCGCCGATGTGTTACTTCTGCGGGCCGATCTTTCCATCGGTACCGCCATTAACTGAGTTGACGATTCCTACCAGAGTTACTGTTGGGCAAACTTTGAACGGTGCTGCGCTAGCGATGCTATATGCGGGCTGGTAAAATCCGTGGAAGATACGACCGAATCGAAACGAATCAAAGCGGCACGGAGAAACGAACTATGGCCATGACGTTGCAGATTTTGCCCGACAAATGCACGGGCTGCATGCAGTGCGAGTTGGCTTGCTCGTGGGTGCAAACCGGCACGTTCCAACCTTCGCAGTCTCTGATTCGAGTCAACGTTTTCGACGAGCAAGCAAGCTACGCTCCGTTTGCCTGTGTTCAGTGTGACGAAGCATGGTGCATGAACACATGTCCCACCAACGCGATCGCGATCGATTTAGAAACGGGTGCGAAGGTAATCATGGAACCGCTCTGCATCGGTTGCCATCTCTGCACGATTGCGTGCCCATTCGGAACCGTTTTTACATTGCCCGAAACCGACAAGGCCGCCAAGTGCAATCTTTGCGGTGGAGATCCCGCGTGTGTCACGAGCTGCCCAACCGACGCAATCGACTACGTAGACGCGTCGGAAGTTACGCCGTGGTTCGACGAATGGGGACAGAAAGTCTCCGGTAACTTCGCGGCGGCAAAAGAGTAAGTAAAACAACCACTGAGTCCAACGCTCAACCAATCGACGCGGCGCCACCGCAGCTCAAGAGAACAGGAACTGAACATGTCCGGATGGAAAGGCCAAATCCTTCGCGTGAATCTCACGGAAGGCACTTCCACGGTAGAGCCACTCAACGAAGACTGGGCGAAGGAATACGTTGGCGGTCGCGGATTGGGTGCGCGCTATTTGTACGAGGAAATGGATCCGAAGGCCGATCCGCTCTCGCCCGAAAACAAGATCATCTTCGCAACCGGGCCGCTCACTGGCACGCCCGTACCGTGCGGTGCTCGATACATGGTCGTGACGAAGGGCGCGCTCACCAACGCGATTACGACTTCGAACTCAGGTGGCCACTGGGGGCCCGAGTTGAAGTTCGCGGGCTACGACATGTTGATCGTGGAAGGTAAATCGCCCAAACCGGTTTATCTCTTCATCAACGACGACCAAGTGGAAATCCGTGACGCGTCTGAGTACTGGGGCAAAGGAGTAAACCACACAGAAGATGGTTTGCGATCCGAGCTAGGAATTCCCGCGCTACGAATCGCTAGTATCGGTCCTGCTGGCGAGAACCTCGTACGTTTCGCTTGCATCATGAATGACAAACACCGCGCCGCTGGTCGAAGTGGCGTCGGTACAGTTATGGGATCGAAGAATCTAAAGGCGATCGCTGTACGAGGAACGGGCGGCGTCGAAGTTGCGGACCCGGCGGCCTTCATGAAAGCCGTCTGGGACATGCGTGAAACCATGCAAGACAATCCAGGCCGCAAGTCATTCACAGAACTAGGCACGGCCGCAACGATCGACATGACACAGGCGTTTGGCGGACTACCGACAAACAACTTCCAGGCTGGTCAGTTCGATGAGTACGAAAATCTCAACGGCAATACGATCAAAGACACTCGCTTGGTGGCTAACAAAGCCTGCTTTGCCTGCACGATCGCGTGCGGTCGTGTAACGCGACTCGATGGCGAAATCGCTGACAAGTTCTTGGTCAATACGCACCCGCGAAACTGGAAAGAAGCCAACGAAGGGCCGGAATACGAATCGGCCTGGGCGCTAGGTGCCGACACAGGGGTTGGCGATTTGGATGCAGTGCTGAAAGCCAATTGGTTGTGCAATGACTTGGGCATGGATCCGATTTCCATGGGTGCAACGTTGGCCGCCGCGATGGAACTGTATGAAGACGGCGTGATCACCGACAACGATGTGGAAATGCCGCTGAAGTTTGGTTCGGAAGAAGCACTTGTACGCATGACGGAAGCCACAGCCTACCGCGAAGGTTTTGGTGACGAATTAGCAGAAGGCTCGAAGCGGATGGGTGAGAAGCTCAAGAATCCGCATGTTTTCATGGGTGTGAAAGGTCAAGAGTTTCCGGCCTATGATCCGCGAGGCTTCCAAGGCATGGGAATCGCTTACGCGACATGCAATCGTGGCGCCTGTCACCTTCGAGCTTGGACTCCTGGCTTCGAAACATCCAACGGAAATGATCCACACGTGCCCGAAGGCAAAAGTGAATGGGTGGTGCACGAGCAACATCGTTCAACCGTTCACGACAACACAGGAATCTGCCTGTTCGTTGGATCAGCTGGCGGACCGCTCGAGTCGTTGATCCCCTGCTCTTCTGCAGCCACCGGTAACGAATACACTCTCGAAGACTTCGTGAAAGTTGGCGAGCGAACCTGGAACCTCGAACGCTTGTTCAACCTCAAAGCTGGACTAACAAAGGCCGACGACAACTTGCCAAAACGATTGCTGAAAGAAGCACACAAGTCGGGCCCTTCAGCCGGAGTCACGGTGAAGCTCGACCAAATGCTACCGATCTACTACGAGTCTCGCGGTTGGGACGAAGAAGGTGTACCAACTCAAGAAAAACTGGCCGAGCTAGGACTCGCTGCACTCTAACGAGAAACCAGAGACACAAAGATGCCTCACAATGTCATCATCGGCGGCGGTCCTGCTGCGACTAACGCCATCGAAACCATTCGACAACTCGAAACCACACCCTCCGAAATCACTCTCATCAGTGACGAGGTGGCACATTCTCGCATGGCCTTGCCGTATTGGTTGTCCGGTCAAATTCCTCGCGAACAAACGTATACCGGCGACGATGCCTACTTCGAACGCTTGAATGTACAGACGAAATTTGGAATCCGAGTTGATTCGATCGATGCGGGGGCTAAATCGATAGCGACTAACGACGGCCAGTCGATCAACTACGACCAACTCTTGCTCGCCACCGGATCAACTCCGATGGATCTTCCCGTTGAAGGCAGTGACCGATCGGGCGTCACACCAAAATGGAATCTCCGCCATGTCGAACGTGGATTGGAGATTCTCGAGGGCAAAAAGAATCCGAAAGTGGTGCTGGTAGGCGCAGGGTTCATTGGGTTCATTATTCTCAGCGCGTTGTATAAACGCGGGTGCGACCTGACTGTTGTTGAACGTGAGTCAAACGTTTTGCCTCGCATGTTGTCGGGGGACTCAGCAAAGTTCGTCGAACGTTGGCTTGAGCAAAAGAAAGTGAAGGTTCACACGGGAACTTCCGTTTCCGGTATCACAGAAACCAGCAGCGGAACGAAACAAGTTGCCACGACAGTGGGTGAAATCGAAGCAGATCTGGTGGTAGTCGCTGTTGGCGTCAATCCAAATACGCAACTCGCCACTGCTGTCGGCCTGAAATCCGATCACGGCATTCTCGTCAACGCAAACATGCAAACCAGCGACCCAGCGATTTTCGCCGCGGGCGATTGTGCTCAAGGGCCATCACTGCTGGGCGGCAACGCCGAGGTTCATGCCATTCACCCGACCGCAGTTGATCACGGCCGAATCGCGGGTGCGAATATGGCTGGCAAATCGATTGCGTACCCTGGAAGTCTCTCGATGAATGTCTTGGACGTCTGCGGCCTTCAGTGCGTAAGCTACGGCAATTGGAATGATAGTTCGGCGGAGTCTTTCGAGATCTCCAGCGAAGCGACAAACGTTTATCGCAAGCTGCTCTGGTCCGGCGACAAGATTTCCGGCGCGATGTTTGTCGGCCAAGCAAGCAATGTTGGGATGTTGACCGACGTCGGCATGATCAAAGGCCTTATTCAGACGCAAACTGCCTTGGGCGACTGGAAGGATTTCCTGAAACAAAATCCATTCGACGTCCGACGCGCATTTATTGGATCCGGCGTCGCCGAAACGTTGCGACAGACAACTCTACTGGGCCAAGCAGCTACAGCGCGTACTTTTCATTCCGGTGATCGAAAACCCAAAGCCGTGGTGACTCCACATCACGCCTCTTACGTTGGACAGAAGCCGTCATGAAAATCAAAATCAAACTGATGGGTATGCTCAAGGAAAAGACTCCGGATGGTGGCGAACTGGATCTCGAATCTGGCGCGACGATCGCAGATGTTCTGACTGTGCTGAACATTGAAGGCGATTCCATTCAAGCGTTTAGTGTCAATGGATTGATTCAACGAGACCAGGAAACCAAACTCAACGAAGATGACGAATTGGTCGTGCTACCGCCCGTCGGCGGTGGCTAGATTTGACTTACAGACAACTTGCTCCAGAGACCTAGCCATGTCGCAACGATTGAATCGACGCAATTTCATTTACGGATCACTTGGACTCGGTCTCGCGACATGTACGGCAAAGCCAACGTGGGCCGCAGCAAGTAGTGAAGTTCAAATTGGCTGCATCGGTGTCGGGGGCAAAGGTTGGTCCGACATGGAGGAAACATCCGCCGGGAATCAGATCGTCGCGATTTGTGACGTTGACGAAGAACGGTTGGCGAAGGCTGCCGAAAAATTCCCCAAGGCCAAGAAGTACACGGATTGGCGAAAGCTTCTGGAACAAACCGACGTTGATGCGGTTACGGTCTCGATTCCCGATCACATGCACGCTCCTGTCACCATGAGTGCCTTATCCGCCGGCAAACACACGTACACCCAAAAACCGCTGGCTCATTCAGTATTCGAAGCCAGACAGTTAACGCTTGCCGCCGAACGTCACGGTGCGATTACGCAGATGGGCATTCAACACCACTCGAACACGTTCTTCAAAACGGCAGTGCAACTAGTCCAAGGCGGGACAATCGGACGCGTGTCGGACGTTCACGTTTGGACCGATCGGCCCGTTGGTTTTTGGGAACAAAACAAAGATCGCGCCACGTCGAAACCAGCGCCCGACAGTCTGCACTGGAACAACTGGCTGGGCGTAGCGCCCGAACGGCCCTACGCCGATGGCTACCACCCGTTTCACTGGCGCGCATTCTGGGACTTTGGTACGGGCGCGTTGGGCGATATGGGATGCCATGGAATGGACCCCGTAATTTCAGCTTTGGAGCTGGGTCCGCCGACTTCGGTCACTCCGACTGGGCCGATGCCAAACAATGAAACAGGCCCAGCATGGAGCATCCTTCAATACGAATTCCCAGGCACGAAGTGGACATCCAAATCGCTTCCGATGACTTGGTACGACGGCGCAAAGTTACCGCCGCGAGACCTGTTTGAGATTCCAAACGACCAGAAAATACTCGAGAACGGAATTCTCTTCATTGGCGACAAAGGGCAATTGCTCGTTGATTACTTTAATCCACCCACACTGTTACCGAAGGGCGACTTTGCCGACACGAAAATCGTAGCGGCCCCAATCGACAACCACTACACGCAGTGGACGGACGCGATCAAAGGAAATGGGAAAACGTCTTGTCCGTTTTCGTATTCCGGTCCGCTCACAGAAACGGTTTTGCTGGGCAACGTTGCCGTGCGAACGGGAAAAGCCATCAAGTGGGACTCGAAGAACATGCGCTGCGACATGGCTTCGGCAAACGATTTACTTCGTCGAGAATACCGAGACGGTTGGAAAGTTGCCGGCCTGTAGGAACATCTGGGAACGTCGAAATCTAAGGCACGGCTCATGCAATCGATGTTGAACCCGCTCGACTCGGCAACATCGTCGTCTTAGGCGTGCTACCGAAGTCGTTCTACAACGTCTTTAGGTGCGTCATGCTTTGGCCAATACTGGCAATCGGGTTGGGCGATTGGTCTTGCTCGACATGACACTGTTCGACACCGATCTTGGCGGCGATATTCATCACTCGTTTCATGTTGATTGTGCCATCGCCCAACTCTTGGAAAGCTTCGTGAGGAACTTTGCCTTCGTCGTGAATTGTACCCGTTCCTTTTTGTATATCCTTGAGGTGCACTTGCGAGACGCGTCCGTCCAGGGCTTTCATGGTCTTGTACGGGTCAAGTCCACCGACCTTCACCCAAAACACATCGACTTCGAATTTGACGTTTTCTTTGTCGAAAGAATCAACCAATACGTCCCAACCTGTTTTTCCGTCGCCTAAGTCAGCAAACTCAAACGAGTGATTGTGGTAACAGAGTTGGATGCCAGCGGCTTTGGACTTTTCACCGGCTTTGTTGGCGTTTTCAGCGTGGGTTTTGTAGTGATCTACGGTTTCACGATGGCCTTTACCGATGTAGCCAAACACAAGGTGTTTGAGCTTGAGCTCTTGGGCCTTTTCGATGATGGCGTTGATGTCCTTAGAGCCATCGGCTTTCGGATTCGCGATCGACTGCCAATCGATGAACGCGGATGTCACGTTCATCCCCAAATCTTTCGCGACAGGAATGTACTTGTCTGCGTCCATGACGCCACCAAGCTCCACCTGCTGGTACCCCGCATCCGCGACTGCTTTGAGTGTACCGGGGATATCTTCCTCCAGTTGGTTTCGAACCGTCCACAGTTGCAACCCGATCGTATCGAGATACTTGTGCGCCGGAGTGTCCTTTGCAAAGCCTTGTTGCAAGAACCACGGCAACGAGACTGCGGCAACCGATGCTGATTTGAGGAAGTTTCTACGTCGCATTGGTGACTCCGTGGTTGATTCGCCGAATCGATTCGAAAGTATGGAACCTATGTGAAGAGCATGATCTCGCCGCTGGCGTCCGAGCGAGCTTCTACCGGAATGTGTTGTCCGGTTCGCTTTCCTCGTCGTCGTCCCGTCCGGTAGCCGCGTCATCGACCACGAGCCACTTAGACAACGTAGTACGAATCTCGTTGTCGTCTTTGACGTTCTTCAGCTTGGCGGCTTGCTGCGGAAGAATTTTCTTGAACGCAGCCTCGGCATGTTCCGGTTTCAGTGCACCGCGATGTTCGTAGAAACGAACTTCGGCGAGTTTCCAAAGTGGATCTTCCGAAGGATGCTCCAGTATTCCCCGTACAAAACCCAGCACGCTCTTTTGCGCTTTCGCGGATGTGGCGTCTGGAAATTCCTTTACCCTGTACTTCTCGTCCGCGACTTCAAAGATCTTGTCCATCTCCTCGAGGATCGTTTCGTCTTCACCGTCCTTAGATCGAGCCTTTTGAATCGCGATGTTGTTGATTTTTCCGGTAATCGCAACCTGCTCTTGGGTAAGCACGTCGTACAATCGAACTCGCGTCGAAGTATCGACGAATTCTTGGATCCTATTTGGGTCAGCAACTATGTCGAACATAACCAGCAAATCAACGTTTTGTTCCATGGCACGTTTGAAGAGCTCTGCATTCGGTGCCTCGCCGAGCAAGGTCACGCCTGGCATGAGTTGTTCAATCTTCTCGCCATCTGGTTTTTCATTTTCGCTGTTGTCTCCTCCTCCACCGAGACCGTAGGCATCACCTCCACCGCCGCGACCACCACGTCCGCGACCAAACCGACCGCCGCCACCGGATCCACGCCTGCGACCACGGCCGAATCCGCCGTCGTCGTCATCGAAGTCATCGTCGTCGCCACCGGAGCGAGCCTTATCTAGTTCTTTCTTCAGTAGATCTCCGTAGTACGATCGATCGATTCGGAATTGTAGTCGTAGTAGCAACTCTTTACCGATATCGCCCGTGTAGTAATCGAGTGTCGAGCTTTGGAAATCAGCCGTAGCGCCTTCCGACTCCGTGACATCGTCAAAGTCGTCTCCGGGAAGATCTTGAACGACACCAACGGCGCGAGGAGAACCAGTAAACCCATCTTTGACTTTGTACTTAACACCAACGCCCCAACGGACGGCCAGTTTCGCACGCTTCAGTCCTTGCACCCACTGATACTGATCCAATACCGACTTGCCCGCATCAGATTTCACAAGTGCTTGAGCATGTAGTTGACGCATCGCTTCAGAATCACGTCCGGCTCCGAACGATTGGCTTGCCCAATCAGCGAGATTCTCAGGTTGCGAAGGCGCTTGTCGCGCTGACTCTTCGTCATCACCACCGCGTCCGCCACCACGACCACCACGGCCACCGGTAGCGTATGCATCGTCTGCGTATCCATCTCCGGCGCCATAGCCACCAGCACCGCCGCCACCACCACCAGCCACAATGACGGGTTCGCGATCCAATGGCGCGTCGCCGAATGATGCACCTGCTTTGATCCAGTTCTCGATGACTTTCAGTTCATCCTTGCTAAGACCAGGACCCTGTGGCGGCATACGCTCGCGATCCTGACTTTCCCGTGAGATACGGTAATACAGCTCGCTGTCGTCAGGGGAATTCGCCACAATGACGTCGGCTTTGTGAATTGCGTTGGGGCTATGCAAAGCAATGTCACCCTTCATGCCACGGGGCCCGCCACCGTGGCAGTTGTAGCAATGCGCACGCAAGATCGGCTCAACGCGTTCGGCGTACTCTCGAGGGTCAGCCTGCGGTTGATTGTACGGGTCGTCGTATCCACCACCACTTGCTGTGTAGCCGTCGCTACTACTAGCAGGTTCGTCTGCTTCTTCGTCCTCATCCATGTCCTCGTCTTTGGGTGGCTCCGAAACAGCATAGGGATCAGAATCATTCGCTGAGCTTCCTGCCGTGCCCCGCCGATCATCCTCCTCCTCGTCATCTTCGTCGTCATCAGATGCTCCGCCGGCATAGCCAGCGTCCGGATTAACCCACGAACCCTGTCCACCGGATGCGTCGGGATCCCAGACATACCCTGGTATTGGAGGAGTTCCCGTTCCATCCAACTGTGGTTCCTCGCTCTCCCCGCAACCAATAACAGCGAGCATAAGGATATTGAGCAGTAAGAATTTCAAGACTGCGTTGAAGTTTCGCATAATTTTGTTTCTTGACGAATCAACGAAAGGAACTGAGCGGAGCAACCACAAATTATGGCAAGACGACCACAGTATGTCGAGAAACACTGGCGAGTTCTGCGGGCAACACGCTCACCTGCTGCAAATGCTGAACGTATGACAGTAAACAAAAGCGGCCCAAACAGCCAGTTCCATGGGGACTTAGCTGCTTTGGGCCGATTCAAGTTTCTTTCTGGCTAATTTAGAGAGGCACGTGAACTTCGCGGCCGTCTTTGTCCTTGCACTTCATTTCGAGCGATTCTGGGAATACGCCTGGATCGCCGAGAATCTGGATATCCATATTTCCGGCTTCTTCGAGTTCCGAGATTTCGCGTCGTTTCTTGTTGTTCAGGCTAGCAGCCACTTCGTCGTTTACTCGAATTGTCACATTAGCGACGGCTTTTTGTTGGCTGGCTAAGTACAGCGTACGAATGACCTCGATCGACATGCTCTCGGCCGTTTTCACCATGCCTTTTCCGCCGCAGCAAGGACAGTCGGTAAACACACTTCGCTTGAGGCTTGGCCGAATCCGCTGCCGCGTCATTTCGATCAATCCGAACGGACTGGTACGAAGAATCTTCGTCCGAGCACGATCACGAGCCATCGCATCACGAAGCGCTCGTTCGAGATTCCGACGATGTCGCTCTTTTCGCATGTCGATAAAGTCGTTGACGATCACGCCGCCGAGATCACGAAGTCTCAGTTGCCGTGCAATCTCTTTTGCCGCGGCGAGGTTCAACTGATATGCCGACTCTTCTGCCGAATCGTCCGTGCGGAAACTTCCACTGTTCACGTCGATGGCAACCAACGCTTCGGTTTGATCGACGACGATCGAACCGCCGGCCTTTAGCTTTACTTCTCGCCGATGAATGTTGGCAATTTCTTGCTCGACGTTGTACTTGTGGAAAAGTGGTTTCGGGTCGTCGTAGCGATGGATTTTGTCGACAAATCGAGGCATGACCAATTCGAGGAACTCTTTCGCTCGATCGTACGCATCCTTGTCATCGATGTGAATCGCATCGACGTCCATCGTCAGGATATCGCGAATCGTGCGAATCATCATATCGCTCTCTTCATAGATATCGACCGGCGCCGGTTTCTTTTCAATGCGTCGACTAATCACTCGCCACAATCGCAACAAGTAAGAAAGGTCACGCGAAAGTTCTCGTCGATTTCGACCTTGGCCTGCTGTTCGCACAATAAAGCCAAGTCCTTTCGGTGGATCCAAGTCGAGCAAAATATCTTTAAGTCGACGGCGATCATCTTCGTCTTCGATCTTTCGCGAAACACCAACTCTACCGAGCGCAGGCATCAACACGAGATATCGGCCAGGAATGCTGATGTAGGTCGACAGCGTTGGGCCTTTGGTGCCAATGCCTTCTTTGATGACCTGTACGACAACTTCGTCACCACGCTTGAAGATCTCTTGAATCGGTGGCTTAAATCGTGGCCGCGAACTAAATCGATTGCGACGACCAGCGTCTCGGCGACGAGCTTCCTCGGGCGTGATCATTCGACCATCGGGGCCGAAGTTGTCCTTCGGATCAAAACCACCCTGCCGGAAATACTGCGATTCGACATCACTAATGTGCAGGAACCCGTTTTTGCCGACTCCAAAATCAACAAACGCAGCCTGGATACTGGGTTCTAGGTTTACAACCTTGCCCTTGTAGATATTTCCGACGTAGTTGTCCTGGCTCGCACGCTCGGTGTAAAGCTCTTCCAACTGGCCGTCTTCCATGATCGCAATACGGCACTCTTCGGATTGAGCCGCGTTGATCAGCATTTCTTTCTTGACGGTTTTTCCGCCCGACTTCGGCGCTGGTTTGCTCGATGAGCGAGATGAAGAAGAACGCGATTCCGAGGGCGAGTCGCCATCTTGCTTTCTTCCACGACCTCGACCACCTCGTCGGCGGCGTTTTGGACGGCCTCGTTTTTGATCGTCGTCATCGTTGCGATCGCGACCCGAGTTGCGGCCACCTCTGTTTTCATTCGATGGTCGTACGTCGTCGTCGCTATCTTCGTAGTCCGCACTTACTGCGTGGTCATCGTCGTCGTGATGATCATCATCGAGGGGTTGGTGATCGTCATACCCGCCACGTGGTCGGCTTTTGCGGCCGCGATCTTGCGGCTCATCAGCAAAGTCTGGCTCGCTTTCAGCGGGTGGCGTGTCTTGTACGTAGTTCGTGGCCTTGGAGGAGAAATCGCTTTTTTTATCGTTTCTTGGTTTTCGTGTTCTCATTGTGTTAGTTCGATCTTTGTTCGGGTTAGAGTAGCGCCCTCGCGAAGTACTTCACCAAGGCCTAAGGCTGCGAGGATGTCTCGCGGCTGGAGTTGACTTTGTTGGACGACGCGGACGCTCATGAGGAGTCTTCCGTCTTCGATCCAAAGTCCATCAAGTGATTCCGTCAGGTTCAATTCGACCTGCTTGTCCTTTCTTTCAACAACGAGTTTGTCTCGTGCTGTGAATTCTTGGATTGCTTTTTCAAGCGAGTCGATATCCGTATCGACAGGGAGCGTAAGTTCGTAGACAGCCTTTTCCATCTTGACCTTACGTTGTTGGTCGCCGAGCAACTCCACGCTTTTGATACGTAGGCCAGGCGGGGATTTCTGGTCCAGGAGGTCCCTGAACTCAGTTGGATCTACTTGTACTGCAAGCGTTAAGTCCATCACTTCATCGAGCCCTACGACCCCGAGCGCAAGGGCATCAGGAAACGTCATCAGCGGACGAGGATGGAAACCTTGCGACATCGCCAGTTCGACACCAGCTCGTCGGAAGAGTCGTTCAAATGCACGCACCATGTCGCGGTGGCTAATCAGTTTTAGGTCACCCGTCTTGCTGAATCGAATCCGTACGCGTTGGCTGCTCACGAAGAAACTCCCTCCGGAAAAACGCCCGAATCAGTCGCTGACATAGTCAAAGTGGGAACGGCGCGCCGCAGTTCCATACGCAAGTAATTGCGAACTTCTTGAGCTGTATCCAACTGAAGTGCGCGCTCCGCTACAGCGCGGCATTGATCAAGCGTCACCGCCCGGCAGACTGCTTTGACTTTCGGAATGGACTTCGGCGGAACACTCAGTCTGCGCAGACCGAGCCCCAAAAGAAGCATCGTGTACTTCGTGCCGGAACTCATTTGGCCACAGAGGCTCGCAGGTACGCCTTGCGCTTTCGCCGTGTCGACAGCAATCTTCAGCAACTGCAAGACTGCGGGGTCACTGTTGTTGTAGAGTTCGGCGACTTCTTTGTTTCCTCGATCCACGGCCAGTGTGTACTGCACGAGGTCGTTCGTACCGATGCTAAAGAAGTCGACTTCTTTGGCGAACCGCTCAAGAATCAAAACCGTTGCGGGAACTTCGACCATCATACCGATCGGAATGTCGCGTCTGAACGCTTGCCCTTCGTCTTGAAGGTCTTCCATGATGTCATTGAGAAACGCTTTTGCGCGACGAAGTTCATCCAACGTACTGATTAACGGAAACATGATCCGCAAGTCGCCAAGCGTACTCGCACGCAGTGCAGCACGTAGTTGCGTGCGGAAAAGTGGAAGATTGCGCAGCGATAGTCGCACACTGCGCAACCCCAAAAACGGATTCCGCTCGTGAGGTGATTGTCGCACGCTGCCCATTTTGTCAGCGCCCAAATCGAGTGTTCGGATGATGACCGGTCGACCGTCCATCGCCTTGAGCACTCGAGAATATGCTTGAAAGTGATCTTCTTCGCTTGGCTCTTGGCGAGATCCCAGATACAGAAACTCGGTACGGTAGAGCCCGATACCTTCTGCACCTTGCTCGATGCCGGCTTCCGCTTCGTAGGGAAACTCGATGTTCGCCATCAACGAAATGGATTCACCGCATCTGGTTTCCGCTGGCAAGTCAGAAAGCGATCGCAATTTCGAGATCGCTTCTCGGCCTTGCGCCGCGCGAAGCTGATACCGAGCCAGCAACGCTTCATCAGGCTGGATAATGATTTGTCCGGTGTCACCGTCAATGACAACCATGTCGCCGCCGTTGATGCCATCCAGGAACATTCCTGTGCCGACAATCGCGGGGATGCCCATAGCTTCGGCCACGATCGCAGTGTGACCGCCGGGTCCGCCAACTTCCGAAACAAAGCCGAGTACCAATTCCGGATCCAATTGACTTGTTTCGCCGGGTGTCAAATTGTGGGCTAACACAATGGCAGGTGACTTCAGATTAGACAGTACCTCGTGTCCACAACCGGTCAATTCCCGCAGAAGCAATCGCTCGATATCCAGAACGTCATTGGAACGTTCGGCGATGTATTGATTGGAGAGTCCCTGAAGGACTTTGGCATAGCCCTTAAGCGTTTGACTAACCGCGAACTCACTGGAATAGTGCCGGCCGCGAATAAGCGATTCAATTTTCTCTGACAGCTTGGGATCGGCCAACATTTGCAGTTGGGCGGAGAAAATTGCACCGTAGTGCTCACCAAGCTGATCGGCAACTTGATCCCGATTGCGACTAAGTTCGCTCGAGACAGTGGCGGTCGCTTGCTGCCAACGTTGCAATTCATGGTCAACGGCATTGCGCGCTACGAACCGACGAGGAATCCGAAAGCCCTCGTGGCCCAACACCAACGCTTCGCCGATCGCCACGCCGGGCGATACCGCGATACCTTGTAGTACTTGCATCGCTCTATTGGGGCGAGTGCGGCAGGTAGTGACTAAGTGAAGCCACATTACCTTCGCAAGAACCAGGTCCAAATTCTCGAACCGAGTTAGCTCGCCGTTATGTATTTCTGTTGGTCGTAGCAATTGCTACGATCGTCAAACGCGCGGGGGAGTTAACTATATGGAGCTAACAAGCCTGTCTGAGATCGTCATAGGACGATTCATCAGACGCTCAATGTTCACCCGCTAATTGCGTTCCGTCTTGTACGTCGTCTTCGACAAAACCACTTTCAATCAACTCAACAAGTGCAGTGGCCACATCATTGGCGTCATCGCCATTGGCCACGATTGTGAGTTCCGAGCCTTGGTCGGCTGCAAGTGTCAGGATCGAAAGAATGGACTTGCCATCCACAAACTGGTCGCCATTTTTTGAGACTTGAACATCAGCTGAAAAGCGATTTGCAATTCGCACGAACATATCCGCTGGGCGCATGTGCAGCCCCTGCGGATTAACAAGTCGTGCTCGCTTCTCGATAGATTGGTCGCTCATGGGCAACGATGGACTGCGATATTGTTCTTACGAAACAAATTCGCTGTTGTCCGCTTCCTCCAACAGTTGCTTAATGTCTTCAGCGGTCTTCGACTGCTTGAGAAACTTGAGAAACATCTCATTGTCGCGCAAATGACGCGTGATGTTCTCGAGTGCTCGCAAGTGATCGCCAGGGCGATCAGGAGGTGAGACCAAGAGGAAGAACAACTGGACGTTTTCGCCGTCCAGACTGTTAAAGTCAATTCCGTCAGAACTGACGGCAACCGTGCCGACCAACTTGTCGACAACGGCGTGTTTCGTGTGAGGCACAGCTACGCCTCGTCCAATGCCCGTGCTACCGAGCTCTTCACGCTTCATCACTGCTGCAATGATTTCGTCTTTGTCAGCGGCGGTGAGTTCACCGGCCTCCACCAAAGCTTCTACCATTTCCGCGATCGCAGAACTCTTATCGTCAGCTTTTAACTGAGGACGAATTGCTGCATTGCAAACAAAGTCTGCAAATTTCATATCAGGTCCTTTCGACGCTGCAACCGGTGCCTAGCTCGTTTCCGTGGTGAGTCTCTAGGTACTGGCGACCGGTTTTGTTGTTGTCATGCGATCGCGGAGAAAGCCAAACGCCTACTGAAATAACGAACGTTACTCCGTAGTGCTGGCTTGCTGGTCGGTACTGACGATCTCGTCGGGCAATTCTTCCGAAAATGCTCGACGTCCCGTAACACCCCGATGGCCAACAGTCTTCTCTTTATGCTTTCGCAATTGTTGTTCTATTTTATGAAGACAAGAATCAACAGCCGCCATGAGACTTTCATGCTCGTCGGTGGCCACGAAATCTTCTGCCTTCTCTACGCTTACTCGAAATTCGACCTCTGGAACATCTTTACGAGCAAGGTCAACCGTGACCTCAGTGGCCGAAAGTCGATCGTTGAATCGCAATAGCTTTTCGACCTTGGCCTTAATGCTATCTTGAGTCCCGGTGCTGAGATGTCCGTGTCGAGTCGATATGCTAATTTGCATCGCAGAGCTCCTGAAAGGGGGTATCGAACCGGACCATCGCGGGTCCAGCAAATTTTAGCCCGGTATGAACCGATCTACAAACTCAAAAGTCCCGTTGTTCCCAGCGATTCTTGTGGAAAGCCTGTCGTTTACGTTGTAAGCGGAATCAACTACTTATTCCGTCAAAATTTCACAAAGCAGTCAGTTTCCGGTTCGGTGGAATTGACATTTGGAGATTCGTGGGAAACTGTCGCATCTTTTGCGAATTGTCCGCACTTAACTGACAATTCGAGCGACGTTTCGCTTCCTTGTCATCGAAACGATGCAGGCAGTTGATCATGCGCGAATCGAAGCACGTTCCTCCTCCGCAGAAACTGCTCTCCTATAAACTGCATCACGCGGCGCGCGAAACGCGGCAAATCGCAAGCGCAGAGTTGACTTTATCAGTTGCCCGCAAATTGCTTTTTGAGATAGACACTTACTGCGCCCCAACGCTGCACAACTCTCGCAAAGTCAACTTCCATCGCCTTCACGTCCGATGGTCGCTGGATACGACTCGCCGTCGATCCGACCACCTCTTTACCGTCTGCATGCAGCGGAATCTGCGCGCTTTTGCCGCTAGCTAGGCGCTGTTCAACTTCGGCGGACAGCAAGTAGTCAGCCAATCGTTGGGCTGCCTCGGGATTGGGACTGTTGCGCATAACGGAGATCGTATTCGGAATAAAAAGTGTACCGAGCTCTCCGGGTTTCGAATCCGGATAGACGATCCGAACCGGGAAACCGCTTTCTATTTCAATGATCGCGTCATCGGTATCGGTCAAGCCAAAAGCAACGCGACCCGAGGCTACATCTTCTGCGACCTGTTTGTTGCCAGACAGAATCTGAACTTCGTTGTTCTTGAGCCCATCAAAGAACTCTTTTGCTTTCACTTCTCCCAGCGTTTCAAATAAACACACCGCATGCGAAGCAGTTGTGCCAAACAGCGGTTTAGCCATGGCGACTTTGCCCTTCCACTTGGGATCGAGCAAACTGTAGATCGAGTCCGGCATTTCTTCTGCGGAAACAACGTTCGTATTGACGATCAGAACCCGAGCTCGCGCGGCAAAGCCGAACCAACGGTTTTCGCTCGAACGAAATTCAGAGGGAAACGACTTGGCCTGCGTTGGCTGCGTTGTTTCGAGTAAGCCCAGCTCGTCCAATCGCAGTGTGTTCAAAATTTCGTTATTCCAAAACAAATCGCAGCGAGTTCGTGCCTTGCTCTCAGTAATGATTTGTTGTGTCAGACCAACGGTTTTTGTTGATTCTGTATCGAATTTCGTGCGAACGCGAATGCCCGTTTCTTTCTCGAAGTCTTTCAAAATCGGTTCGGAAAACTCCCTATCCAACGCGGCGTAGACGACAACTTGCGGTGAACCCGTTGTGCGGACGCACCCGGCAAAGCAACACAAAACAATGGCAAGTTTCGCCAACCCAACGTTTATCCGGAATTCGGCGTGGTGAAAAAACATAAGCCCGTGCAATAATGCATGTATGGAATCGAGTCGACGTCTACTGCTAACTATAGCCATCGTACTGCTGAGCTGCGAACTATTCGCGCAACCCGTGGATGTCGAAGCATTGAAAGCGGCAGGCATTCGCACGCTTGAAAGCAAACACCTCACACTTTACACGGACCTGCCGCCGACGCCCGAAGTCGATGAGCTTCCAAAGGTATTTGATCTCGCCATCCCACAATGGGCGGAGTTCTTCCAAGCGGATGCCAAGCGACTCGCAACGTGGCACGTTACTGCCTGCGTGATGAAGGACAGCAATCGATTCGAAGAATATCAACTCATGCCACGCAAGCTTCCACCGTTCCTCCACGGCTTGCAACGCTTCGACGACATCTGGGTCCACGAACAACCCGGTGCTTACTATCGGCGCCATCTGTTACTGCACGAAGGTACGCATGCCGTCATGAATCGCATCTTCGGTCGCGTTGGACCGGTCTGGTATCGCGAGGGCATTGCCGAGATGCTGGGCACACACTCTTACAAAGATGGAAAGCTGCGATTAAACATTTTCCCCGCCGACCGAAAACAAGTCGAATACTGGGGACGCATCAAAATCATCCGCGATGACATTCGAAAAAACGGTACGCGTCAAATCGACCAAATCGTCGACCTACCGACCCGTGCGTTTTTAAGCTCTGACTCGTACGCGTGGAGCTGGGCGCTACAAACCCTACTGCATCGTCGGGCAGAGTACGCGCCGATTTGTGATGCCCTTCGCAAAGAAATGTACCGCTCCGAACGCGGCGTAACACGTGTGTTCTCGCGCGAGTTTCAAAAGCATCGATCTCAGTTGGACTTAGACTGGAATCTCTTCATCCAGCATCTGGACTATGGCTACGATTTCAGCAGAGAAACAATCGTTTTTTCGCCAACGGTGGAGGAACTGACCAACGAGATCTCCACCATCACCGTTGATTCAGCAAAACCCTGGCAAGCGACCGGGTTGCTTATCCCGGCAAACACCACAATCGAGTTTGCAGCAAGAGGACGATACCAAGTGGCGGTCGAACCAAAGGCCGACGGCGCGAAGGCCTGGATGTGCGAACCCCAGGGTGTCACGATCGAATACTACCAAGGTCGGCCGCTGGGACAGCTGCTTGCGGCGGTCGTGCCGCAAGATGCAAGCAGCCAGGATTCTCGTTTCGAGCCGCAAGTCGTGGGGCGTCGAGCCAAACTGACCACCAAGACAGGCGGCCAACTTTTCTTCAGAATAAATGAGCGAGCTGATCGACTTGGTGATAATGTTGGTGAAATCACGGTCAGAATTCGTCGCGCACCAGCGAAGTAGCCGCGTTCAGACCATGCAGCGCACTTCAGTCAAAGCCCCGCCGCGTGTACGATATGGCGGATCAAACCGAAAGGAAACGTAAGGCCAACAATGAATCAGATTCAGCAGAATGACCCCAAGGTTTGGGACGCGATCAAAGACGAAATCGATCGCCAGCGTACCGGGCTCGAAATGATCGCCAGCGAAAACTACACCAGCGCCGCCGTGATGGAAGCAGCTGGAAGTGTGCTGACGAACAAATATGCGGAAGGTTACCCTGGCAAACGCTACTACGGCGGTTGTGAGCACGTCGATGTCATTGAAGATCTCGCCCGCGACCGTGCGAAGGAATTATTTGGCGCCGAACACGCAAACGTGCAGCCACACGCCGGTTCGCAAGCCAACATGGCGGTCTATCTCACCGCGCTCGAACCAGGTGACACGGTGCTTGGCTTGGATCTCGCACACGGCGGTCACCTCACGCATGGCATGCGGCTGAATATCTCGGGCAAGCTCTACAACTTTCTCAGCTACGGCGTGACGAAAGACACGAACCTACTGGATTTCGATCAAGTGGCTGCACTCGCGAAAGAGCACAAACCAAAAATGATCGTGGCAGGTGCGAGTGCCTACCCGCGTGAAATCCCGCACGGCAAGTTCGCGGAAATCGCCAAAGACGTCGGCGCAATGTTGATGGTCGATATGGCGCACTATGCGGGCCTCGTTGCCGCAGGGCTTCACGACAATCCCGTGGAAGTGGCAGACTTTGTGACGACAACGACGCACAAAACATTGCGAGGACCTCGCTCTGGCCTGTGTATGTGTCGCGAAGAGTACGCCAAGGGAATCGATCGCAGCGTTTTCCCAGGAACGCAAGGCGGACCGCTCATGCACGTCGTGGCCGGAAAAGCAATTTGCTTTGGCGAGGCGCTTCAGCCTGATTTCAAAGTCTACGCGAAGCAAATTATTGACAACGCAAGAGCGTTGGCCGACGTCTTGCTGGCGGGCGGACTCAAGCTTGTCAGTGGCGGAACAGACAACCACTTATTGTTGGTCGACGTCACGCCGCTGGACATCGGTGGACAAACGGCGGAAGAAGCACTCGACCGTTGTGGTATCACCGTCAACAAGAACATGATTCCACTCGACGAACGCAAACCACGCGACCCATCCGGTATTCGGGTTGGCACACCCGCACTGACAACGCGAGGAATGGGCGCCGAAGAAATGAAAACGATTGGCGGTTGGATGCTCGATGCACTCAAGCAGCACGACGACCCCAAAGCCCTCGACGCGATTCGCGAATCGGTTGCAGAGCTTGCGAATCAGTTTCCTGTTCCATCTGATTCAGCCGTTGCGAGCTAAGGTCAAAGCCAGATATGCCTGAATCGAATCGAATTCTTATCGCCGACGATAACCAAGCCAACAGTGAATTGTTGGAAGCTTATCTTGTAGGTATCGACTGTGATCTTGAGTTTGCCGTCGACGGGAAAGATACGCTTGATAAAGTCGTTTCGTTTCAGCCGGATTTGATCCTGTTGGACGTCATGATGCCGAAGCTAAGTGGGTTCGAAGTTTGCCAGCAGATAAAAAACAACCCTCGCACGCGGTCGATCATGATCCTCATGGTCACAGCACTCAACGAGTTGGGTGATATCGAACGAGCGGTAGAAGCCGGCACGGACGACTTCCTTTGCAAGCCCGTCAACAAACTCGCGTTGGTGAAGCGTGTCGAACACATGCTTCAATTCAAAGATATCAAAGACGAAAACGAACGCTTGCGTCAGTACATTCAGCAAATGGAAGAAACTGGCGGCCCCCGTTGATCAATATGCGTGGATCCATGCGACGACTTCAACGAATTATTCTACTGAGCCTTCCACTACTGTTCGTCTGCAATTTTTGCGCACCCGGACAGGCAGAAGTTCAACGCCTGCCCATCACCGAGAATCAGATTCAAAAGCTGATTCAGCAATTGGGATCTCAAGACTACGGAACACGAAAAGCCGCGCAAGGTGAATTACAGCGACTCGGCCACCAAGTGATCGATCAACTGTTGATTGCTCAGCATGACGAGAGCTCAGAAGTTCGGCTTGCCGCTCGTGAACTATTGGTCCGTCTGCCGATCCGATGGACCGAGGGTAATCCATCCATCGTCGACGACATCACTCGCAATTACTTTCGTCGATCAACGTCAGAAAAATCGGCCTATGCGAAGTGGCTTGTTCGACTCGAGGACGGCATTGGCTTGGCTGCTCTAGTTCAGATCGTTCGCTACGAACCATCGTTAAGCGTCGCCAAGGAAGCGGCATTGTTCGTTTTGGAAGACCTTGATCGCGAAGACCGAAAACAAGTCGCTGCGTTCCAAAACGCCGTAGGAAAACTAAAAGGTTCCCCGCGTGCGCCAGCTCGATGGTTGGAAGCGTTTGCCGCGAACCTATCGGGCGAAGAAATCAGCCCATCCGTATGGGCGAAATTTGCTGAACAAGAAAGCGAACTCAAATCCACTTCGCGCTACAACGAGCGAACGATCTCGGCACTCTATCAGCATTCCGCCGACCTCGCGATCAAGCAAAACAAGCCGGACCAGGTCCGCGAGGCCGTTGCCAAACTCGTTGAACTGCAAAAGAAAAACGAATACCAAATACTCCAAACTAGTTTTTGGCTGATCGAAAAAGAACAATACGAAATCTTCCGAGAACTGGTCTGGAATAAGTTTGCAGAGCTGCAAAAGAAAGTGCCACTATTCGCCTATTGCGATTTCATGGCCAAGAAAAAGGAAGGTCGCGAGAAAGAGGCAAAGCTGGCGGCAGATTTTGCTTTCGAAATGACGGAAGACGACTTGGACTTTTCCAATCCTTTCGAACGAGCCGGACTGCGATTGCAAGCGGCTCGCGGACTGGAACAACGAGAATTCGTAGAACAAGCGATTCGCGAATACCAACGATTGATGGCACTCGAAAACTGGCGGATGATTGGCATGCAAGAAGATGTTGCCAGTTATCTGTCGGAGCTTTTACACGATCGCCAACGCGAAAAGGAAGCTGCCGAAACGCTTGAAACTTTTCTCAATACGCTCGAGAAAGATCAGGGAATCGACCGGAGTGACCTTTCAACAACCGTCTCTCGCATGCACTATTTTTGGTCCGAGCACCATCGTCAAAACGGCGACCGTGAAAAACAAAAGGCTTCACTCGAGAAGGCAGTCGCAGCCTACGAAAGCGACGCGGACGTATTAATCGCTATGCATCGACTGGTCCGCGCAGATGCAAAGTGGAAAGCCAAAACGTCAAAGCTCATCGCCACCGCTGTCGCGAACTACGAAACTCGGATTCAACAGATGCGTGCCTCGGGCGAGTTCGAACAAAGAGAGAGAATATCGACTTTGCTCAACCAAGTGGCCTGGCTTGTTGGTAACACCGAAGGGGACTTCGAAAAGGCGGTACAAAATAGCCGGCGTTCGCTCGAACTGCGCCCACACAGCGCCGGGTCGTTGGATACGCTGGGTCGATGTTACTTTGCTGCCGGCGATCTCGATAACGCGTTAAACTACCAGCGACGCGCGGTTCGTTTGCAGCCCTACGCGAAGCAAATCGTTCGTCAGCTGAACGAATTCGAAAAAGCAAAGAGTAAGTCGCAGTGAAAAAGACCGCGCTCGGTGATCTCAACTTCGCCTACACCGACGAAGGCAACGGAGACGTACTGTTGCTGCTGCATGGGTTTCCTCTTAACCAATCGATGTGGAAGCACCAGATTGCAGCACTCACGCAAACTCATCGTGTCATCGCACCCGACCTACGCGGCCACGGCCAAACAGAGGTAACCGAAGGCACCGTGACGATGGCCGAGATGGCTGGCGACGTCCGAGGTTTACTCGATCATCTCGAAGTCAACACACCCGTGAGCGTAGGTGGCCTTTCTATGGGTGGTTACGTCGCATGGGAGTTCTGGTCACAGTTTCCCATGCGAGTAGCAAAACTGTTGCTCTTCGATACGCGCGCGGTCGCCGATACAGAAATTGTTGCTCGGGCTCGCGAAATGATGGCGGCGCAAGTCGTCGCCGTCGGAGCTTCCATGGCTTCGGAGTCGATGCTTCCGAAACTGGTCTCGGAAGCGACCAAGAACCAGCAGGCCGCTGTCGTAAAAGAATTGGAAAACATGATCTTGGCGACCGACCCCCAAGCGATCGCCGCAACGCAGCGAGGCATGGCCCAGCGGCGTGACATGACAGAACTCTTGCCTTCGATCGATGTCCCAACGTTAGTCGTATGCGGCAGTGAAGACGTCATTTCACCACCCGAGGAGATGGAGTCGTTTGCGAATTTGATACCGAACGCACAGTTCGTCCAAATCGAAAACGCCGGCCACCTCGCACCGCTCGAGCAACCCGAACTGGTGAACAAAGCGGTCCGTTCGTTTCTCGCGAATTAGCCGCCAAATTCTACGAACCAAACGGCAAAACGCGTGTCTACCGGTCGTTGCAAAGTTCAAGGACAGACTTTAGGCTGCGTCGGAATCAGCTCAACAACCAAACTTCAGTAGAAGAACCATGGCTCAAGTCAATCACAACTATCTCAAGCTCAAGGCTGGCTATCTCTTTCCCGAAATCGCACGACGTGTTCGCGAATTCACGGCGGCGAATCCCGACGCTCCGATCATCAAACTTGGAATCGGTGATGTTACCGAGCCGTTGCCAAACGCAATTTTGCAAGCCATGCACAAAGCCGTTGATGAAATGGGTGCACACGAGACATTTCGTGGCTACGGCCCCGAACAGGGATACGATTTTCTTCGCAACGCCATCGCCGACAACGAATATGCAAATGTTCCCATCTCAGCAGACGAGATTTTCGTATCCGACGGGTCGAAGTGTGACAGCGGAAACATCCTAGACGTATTCGGTGCAGACAATGTGGTGGCTGTGCTGGATCCCGTCTATCCGGTCTACGTCGATACGAACGTGATGGTTGGTCGCACGGGCGAGGCCAACGCTCAAGGTCAGTACGACGGTTTGGTCTACATGCCTGTCACGGCCGAGAATAATTTCGTTCCGGAGATTCCATCGCAGCACGTAGACATGATCTATCTCTGCTATCCCAACAATCCAACAGGCGTCGTTGCGTCACGAGAGACTTTGCAGCGTTGGGTCGACTATGCAAAGAAAGAAAACGCAATCATCTTTTACGATGCCGCCTACGAAGCGTTCATCCAAGACGATTCCATCCCTCGATCGATCTACGAGATCGACGGGGCACGCGATGTGGCGATCGAATTCCGTAGCTTTAGTAAGAAGGCCGGATTCACTGGCGTTCGATGTGCATACACCGTTGTTCCGAACACGCTCAAAGGCAGAACTCCGGACGGCACAGAAACAGACATCTATCCGCTATGGAATCGCCGTCACTGCACCAAATTCAACGGGGTCTCGTACATCGTGCAACGAGGTGCCGAGGCAATCTATTCCGATGAAGGCAAGCAACAGGTTCAGACGTTGATCGATTTCTACATGACGAATGCAAAGTTGCTTAGTAGTGGACTTCGAGATGCAGGCCTTCAAGTTCACGGTGGAGAACACGCGCCATATGTCTGGTTAAAGACGCCAGACGGGCTCACCAGTTGGGACTTTTTCGACACGTTGCTCAGCAAGGCCAATCTCGTAGGCACACCTGGCAGCGGCTTCGGCGCAAGCGGCGAAGGATATTTCCGATTAAGCGCCTTCAACAGTCGCGAGAACGTGACCGAAGCAATCGAGCGGGTGAAGAAAGTCCTGTAACCGTGGTTGGTCTGCAGGCGAGCGACGCACTAATCGGCGCAGCCGTCCACGGTTTTCACAAGAACATCGCGAGCGGCCTCACCTGTTAGAAACGCCTCGCTACACGGCGCGCAATACACGCCCACGATATCGAACTGACGATCGGTCAAAGCAAGGCCTAAGAGGTCTTCCGCCGACAAAGTTTGCCGCCCGGCTCGTTTCACAAGCTCAAAGTGGAATCCACCAATTCCCTCGTAGCTGCGGTAAACCACCTCCGTGCAAACCATTCGATCTGCGCGAGTAAAGTCGAAGTCGAAATCATACGGTTTGCCAACATGCGTTCGTGCACGCTTGATGGCTTTTTTGACCAGATCGCTATCCAACCGGGGACGGATGACAGCGATCGCATCGTTTCCAAACGGAGAATCCATCGCACGTTCACGAACGCCATCCTTCAGCGATTCGACTACTTGCTCCGCACCAACAAACATCGCAACGTGCGGCCAGTAGCCGGGTAGGAAATAGTTCGTAAGCGCGCAGTCTTTTCGCGTTGCCAGGACGTCACCCGGTTGAAGCTTAGGCAGAAGTTCCGACTGAATTTCATTGGGCAATCGTGGAATGTGGTTCGGTATCGTTTTTACGTGGCTCACCAACCGCGAGCCCCATTCTTGAATGGCGTAAACTGCGTTGACGACACTACCCACAAGAATTCGGTCTCGAGCGTCACGCTTTCTTTCAGCAACTCGGGCTTTCACATACCGTGTTGTCGAGACGTCGGTTGCAGCCCGCAATGTATCGATCACCGCGACGACATGATGCAGCAATGGATCTTCCGCAG
Organism: uncultured Pirellulaceae bacterium; assembly: GCA_964397295.1. Classification (GTDB taxonomy): domain Bacteria; phylum Planctomycetota; class Planctomycetia; order Pirellulales; family Pirellulaceae; genus CAYNJG01. The sequence continues at coordinate 27,217 of CAYNJG010000008.1, read as the reverse complement.
CACGCTCACAGAGCAGTTCACTATTCTGTTCGTAGAATTGATTTGCATCACGAATGCGCAGTGCATTCGTTGGATCGGTCAGCGACATTTGAATTGCGTCGAAGCTGTTGATTTCAATCCCGTATCCCGGATGCGATTCGTTCAACTTCCGACGAACGATCGGATCGTTTCCAAACAGCACTCGTAGGCTACGAGCAGCATTCACCAAAATCAAAGCTGCCGCATACGCTAGCGCAAACTCACCAACGTGCTCCCCAGACGGCTTGCCAACTCGATCTCGCACAGACCCAATCAATTCGTGCAACGCTGCGCGCGACTTGCAATAAGAAACCCAAAGGGCTGAGATTTGGTCGTCTTCGCTAGGCGAAAAGAAACCGCGTTCGGCCGCAATCTCTCTCTTTAGCAACTCGGCTGACTCACGAAGCCGTTGCATATGGTCAGCAAGGTCAACGATCGTACGGGTCGACGCTTCTGAAATGATCATCAACTCTTGAGCCCGTGAAGTATGCTGGTTACCTGACTACATTCGCTTGGAAGGAGAGCCTGGATACCGAATCCTCGCAAACCAAGAAGAAATCCCAGTCACGCCCTACGGCAATTCAAACTTCGACTGGCTTTTTACAATCGCACAATCGTCGGGGAACGTGTGGCAAGCCTGAACGAGCAGAGACTTTTCACGAGTCTCGAGATGGATGTAGCTGATCGCCCCCATCGGCACGCGAGCACTCGCATCGAACGTGTGCAACATGCCTTTGGGCTGCTCGTTCGATATCAACTGTTGCTGGAACGCCCAAAATACTTCGGGTTCGGCCGACTCCAACTGGAAATCGACTTGGTATTTCATACCCGCACGACAAAGAATTGAATCGGACTTTTGTCCAGCCAACCGGTGCGTCATCAATCGACGTTTTTCGGGCAGTGGATGATTTGCGGCCGAAGCTACCTCGGTTACGGTTTGCCCCTCGTAGCGCCACGTCACGACGTGACCGGCACTAGTAATGTCGATCTTCGCGTGAAAACCGTTTCGTTCGACAGACCGACTCTGCAACACCTCGAATAACTCGGGATGGAGTGCCCGCCCAAAAACTTGGAAAGCTAACTCTGCAACTTTGGGTCGAACAACAGGCACAAATACGTCTCTACTCAATAAAAATGGACCGCTGATGATAGCAGCGGTCAACATCATTGTCTTTCGCATGATATCAGTAACTCGCTCACAGTCTGACTAATTTCTAGCCACAGCAAGTTACCTTCTGCCCCAATTATACGCTCCACGTAATCACCAACAAAGGGACATTCTTTCAAGACAAAGAAGACTCCAATTGGGGGTTGACATCAGTTGACCCAATTGCGTCGGGAGATCGGAGTATTCGTCTACAGTTGTCATTAATTCTGCGGGCCTGTCTACAATGAAGGCAACGTTTTAAAAACGCCTTCGAACGAATCTTCGCGAGCCGTTCACGCACGGAGTTCCTGCTGGTGTTCGCCAAGAAAACCGCTACGGTGGGCACATGTCACTATTCGAAAAACAGGAAGCTGCGAACCAAGAATCAGCCAAGCCGCTGGCAGCTCGCATGCGTCCGCGCAACCTGGATGAATTTTTTGGCCAACAGCATATCTTGGGCGAAGGAACGTTGCTGCGCAGACTGATTGCCGCCGATCGACTGGGCTCAATTTTGCTCTATGGTCCGCCGGGTACCGGCAAGACGACGCTTGCGAATCTACTCTCGGGCGAATCAAAATCAAACTTCATTCAGCTCAGCGCGGTCACGAGCGGCGTAAAAGATCTCCGTGAGGCACTCGAACGCGCTCGTGATGATTTGGCGGCGGATGGTACGCGAACACTTTTGTTCGTGGATGAAATTCATCGCTTCAACAAAACACAGCAAGACGCCTTGCTACATGACGTCGAAAATGGAACGGTCGTTCTCGTTGGTGCCACAACATCGAACCCGTTTTTTGCTGTAAACCGAGCACTGGTAAGTCGCAGTCAGGTCTTCGAATTCAAACCGCTCGAAGAAGATGAAATCATCGATCTTCTACGCAGCACGCTGATCGAAAAAGAACGCGGCTTGGGCAACTATCAAGTCAACGTCAACGAGGCAGCACTCGCGCTGATCGCCAAACGCTGCGATGGCGATGCGCGCCGAGCACTTAATGCACTCGAAATCGCGGTACTCTCGACGGATGAACCAGTCGAACTGACACCAGTGCTCGTAGCGAACTCGATGCAGCAAAAACTTGTGGACTATGATGGAACCGGTGATTCGCACTACGACACAATCAGCGCGATGATCAAGAGCATTCGCGGCAGTGATCCCGATGCGGCCATCTACTGGTTGGCAAAAATGCTAGAGGCCGGCGAAGACGTGCGTTTCCTTTGCCGGCGACTCGTCATTCTCGCCAGCGAAGACGTAGGAAACGCCGACCCACAAGCGCTGAGTCTTGCGGTGGCCGCGATGCAAGCGTGCGAGTTTGTTGGCTTGCCAGAATGTCAGCTAACACTCTCCCAAACCGTTGCGTATTTGGCGTGTGCACCGAAATCGAACGCGGCAACCAAAGCAATCTTTGACGCTCGCCGCGACATTGCAGAGGGTCGCATCGTGCCCGTGCCGAAACACTTGCGGGATTCGCACTATTCAGGGGCCGAAGAATTGGGCAGCGGCGAAGGCTACGTGTACTCGCATGACGACCCGATGGGTGTCGTGCAGCAAGATTACTTAGGAATCGACCGAGAGTATTACTCACCCGTCGATCGCGGATTCGAAGCCACATTGAAGAAGCGGTTGGTCGAGATTCGTGAGCGACTGAAGGGATAGCTCTCGATTTCCGGACCAGTCTAGTTCGCAAAAGAACTACTCTGTTCAACTGTTGGCCCTACAAGTGCGATTTACAATCTTCTTACAACGTCTTTACATCGTTCTGACCACCTCGACGCCGATCTTACGTAAAGTTGGATAGAGAGCCTATTCGGCCACTTTGCCAATCTATGGAGGTAGACAAATGTCCCCAATGAAACGACGCGTCGTCGCGGTTGCTATTCTTACGCTTTTCTGTAGTCGGGCGCTTGCTCACGATGAACAACCGAAACTTGAAAAGGACAAAGTGAGCCTTGATGTTTCAGTCGCCGATCCAATCATGCTGGCAGACAAGAAGCAAACGACTTTTGTCAAAGTTGGTCTTACGGGATTCGAACTTGAAAAAGCAAAAGATCGCGCCGCGGTAAACATTGCGCTCGTGATCGATAAGTCCGGCAGCATGCAAGGACAGAAAATCGAAAAGGCAAAACAGGCAGCTATTGCGGCAATCGAGCGACTTCGCAAGGACGACATCGTTTCGGTAGTCGTCTATCACGACGGCGTGCAAGTCATTCTTCCAGCAACCAAGTTGACCGACAAAGAAACTGCCAGGGCTGCTATTCGCTCGATTCGACCCGGCGGCTCAACGGCACTCTTCGCAGGTGTGAGCAAAGGAGCCGCCGAAGTTCGGAAGTTTCTCGATGCAAACCGCGTCAACCGAGTAATCTTGCTCTCCGATGGCCGAGCGAATGTGGGTCCCGATTCTCCCAGTGCGTTGGGTGAGTTTGGGGCATCATTGTTGAAAGAGAACATTGCCGTAACCACGTTGGGGCTGGGATTGGACTACAACGAAGATCTAATGACGAAACTCGCAGTTCAAAGTAACGGCAACCATCTTTTCATCGAAAACGCTGACGACTTGATCGCAACGTTCAATCACGAATTCAACGATGTTCTTTCGGTCGTAGCACAAGAGATCACCATCAACGTTAATGTACGCGAAGGAATTCGCCCTAAAAGTGTCTTGGGCCACGAGGCGGATATCCACGGCCAACAAATCACGATTCAGTTGAACCAGCTTTATGCGCAACAAGAACGATTTATTCTGGTCGAAGTGGAAGTGCCTGCTACAGCAGACGGAGCGACGCGCGAAATTGCAGACGTCGCTGTGAGCTACGCAAACATGCTGACGAAAACGACGGACTCCATGTCAGCCAAGACAGCCGTGACATTTTCGAATGAAGTCGCCGAATGCGAAGCGAGCAAGAACAAAGAAGTATCTGAAAAAGCTGTGCTTCTGATCGCCAACGCACAAAACCGATATGCGACAGAACTTCGAGACTTGGGCAAGATCGATGAAGCTCGAGAAATTTTGATGAACAACTATAAGTTCCTGGATGCCAACGCGCTCAAATTCAAATCAATGGTCTTGGAGCAGCAGAAGTTTTTGAATCGGATTCAAGCCGATAACCTTGACGAAAAGAATTGGGCAAGGACGCGAAAAGGAATGTTGCGAGACAACGCAGCCGTCGAAAACCAAGCACCCGGCTACAAAGGGGAAGGCTTCGGTGGCGGAGGTGGTGGCTACGGAGGTGGCTACGGTGACGGAAGCGGAGGCTACGGCGGGAGTGGTGGCGGTTATGGCGGCGGTTATGGTGGCGGTGGCTACGGATTCAAAACACTAAAGGAAGTCGACAAAAAATCGTCGCCTTCGAAAAAGTAGCAACTGATGGACTCTTATCTGTTCCCGTCGTGAATCTACGCTTGCACCTCGTTCTCGGTGGGAACGAGGTGCTTTCAGGTTTGTGTTAGATTTGTGTTTTGGGCAAGCTGACAAACTTCATCGAGATGCTGCGTGACACGTAAATACGCTTTCATTCTGTTGCTTTTGGTCGCAGTGCCGATGCTTGCGCTTGCGGCATTGAGCTGGCGGCTGGTTAGCGCAGAACAGGCTCGTATTCAAAAGCAATTCGAAGAGCTTCTCTCTGGCAGTCTTGTTGAAATCGATCGCGACATTGCAGACTACTTCGACTCGCTTGAAGATCATTTCTTAGATGCTTCGTTCGATCCTATGGATGCAAACGCGACTCGATCGTTTGTGCGTTCCGCACCGCTCGTCGACCAATTGGTCATGTTGGATCAGGAAGGTCAGATCCTTTTTCCTGATTTTAAAACGTTGAGCGAACAGGAAGGAAAATACCTTGAAAAGGTCTCGCAACTGCTGATTGATAAGACGTTCGTCTCGCAAGACGGTCGTTCGTCCAACGACACTCAAAAAATGCAGCAAGCGATGCAGCAGACACGCATGCAAGTGCAGATGCAACCGAACGCGGCACCGACGCAAGTAAGAATATCGCGTTCCGAGCCTGTCGATCCGAAACAATCGGCGAACATCGATTCTCAGGAGTACGGTTGGTACACGTGGTGGGACGTTAACGGCATTCAATTAATTCATTGGCAACGGTTGCCAGACGGTATCACGGTACTCGTTGGAGTGCAGCGAGCTCGTTGGATGGCCGATGTCATCTCGGAGCTCCCGGATTCGGACGAATCGCAAACGGAAACGGCGCCTTCGCAAATTCGGCTCGTCGATTCCAACGAAGACATCGTCTACCTATGGGGATCGGAATCGCGACAAGACAACAAATCCAAACCTGCGGCTTCGCTGCACCTCAGTTCTCCGCTTCGCGCTTGGCAACTGCAACATTTCGGCCCAATTCGTCCGATCGGTATCGGTACAGCGATCACGAAAGTCAATCTGCTCGCGGCCGGCGGACTTCTTTGCCTAGGTTTGTTGGGTTTGGCGATCTACCTAGGTCGAGAGATTACGCGACAAACTCGGGAGGCGGCGGAACGTGTGAACTTTGTCAATCAAGTTTCCCATGAGCTGAAAACGCCGCTCACCAACATCCGTATGTACGCGGACCTCGTCGCCAAAGACATCGAACGCATCGACTCGGATGACGAGCGGGCTCAATCCCATGTGGACGTGATCACCAGTGAAAGCGGACGCCTAAGCCGGCTGATTAACAACGTGCTGACGTTCGCGGGTCGCAACCGCGACGCCAAACAGCGGATGCAAATGGGAAGCGTCGACGAAGTTATCCATACGGTGCTGGATCAGTTTCGTCCATCGCTCGAGAATCTCGGCTTTGACGTTGTGCTGGATCTCGATGCCGCACAAGAAGTGATGCTTGACACCGACTCGACGGAACAAATGTTGGGCAACCTGATCAGTAACGCGGAAAAATATGCTGCCGAAGGAAAGCACTTGCGAATTCGCTCACGCTACCAAAACGAAATCACAACCGTAGATGTCACAGACGCGGGTCCCGGCGTGCCACCCAGGTTTGCGCAGTATGTCTTTCAACCGTTCGAACGAGCATCGGATCACATCAATTCCGCGACGGGCACGGGTATTGGGCTGACCATTACTCGCAGCCTCGCCGAAAAACATGGCGGCAATCTCGAACTGATGGAATCGGCCATCGGCGCTAAGTTCCGTTTGACATTACGCACGCCACTTTGGCAACCTAATTCATGACCAGGACGATCTTCGTCTAGTACGAACACCTGACGGGAAACACGCATTATGAAAGTACTCATCGCAGAAGACGATAAGTTAACTCGCGGGGGACTGGCCGAACTTCTTGCGGACGAGGGCTACGATGTCGTCGAAGCTGAAAATGGCGAAGAAGCTATCGACAAGTTTAGCGAAGCGCAACCAGATTTTGTCTGCCTCGATGTCATGATGCCAAAAATGAGTGGCTATGAAGTCTGCCGACATATTCGTCAATTCGATGAACACGTGCCAATCATCTTCATTAGCGCTAAGTCGCAAGAAATCGACAAAGTTGTTGGACTGGAATTGGGCGCCGATGACTTTATCGTGAAGCCGTTTGGTGTCAAAGAAGTGATGGCGCGCATTCGTGCCGTGACGCGACGCTGCTTGGATCGCGACCCCAACCAAGACAAGGCTTTTGTTATGTCAGATCTGGAGATTCGACCTTCGGAACTTCGCGCAGTCCGCGGTGAAGAAACAATCGACCTAAGTCTTCGTGATCTGCAAATCCTGCGACTGCTCTTCGATCGGCAAGGCGAACCCGTGTCGCGTGAAGTAATCTTCGAAAAGTGCTGGGGACTCAAGCATTTGCGGAATAGTCGCACGCTTGACCAGCATGTTTCCCAGCTGAGAAAACGTATCGAAATTGATGCGAAAACGCCTGCCATTATCAAGACAGTTCATGGTGTAGGTTATCGCTTCGAAGTGTGAAACGCTGTAAGATCCTTCCTTCTGAACTAAAGGAAGTGAATCATGAGTCGTTACAGAATTGTCTTGGCAATCGGGTGCTTTTTCCTTTTTCATATTGCCAGCATTTTCGCTGCTGATGCGACTCCGGCTGATCAACCGGTTCCCGACAAAGGCGTAGCGATAGGTTCGGTAAAAGACGGGCAACCACTAGCGCATCCAGTAATGCATCACGAATACCTTGTGGCGCAGGCAGGAAAAAAAACCGACGCCAAGAACAAGCGGATCAACAAACCGGCACCGCCAGAAGATCCTGAGTACGCAAAGTACGCGATCTTCGAAAAAACGGCGAAGCGTCCGGTCGCCGCCGAACCGTCGTCAACGACTCTACCGCTACGACTTTCAAAAGGTCAAACGATTGCGTACATCGGCAATACCCAACTAGATCGCACTCGGCACTTTGGCTATCTCGAATCGGCGATTCATCAATCGCATCCAGATCTCGATCTCAAGATCCGCAATCTGTGTTGGCCTGGGGATACGCCGACCATGCAACCGCGTCCCATGAACTTCGCTGATCTCGAACAGCACCTCACGCACGTCCAAGCCGATGTGATTTTTGCTTCGTTCGGTTTTAACGAATCATTTCAAGGCCAAGATGGGTTGGCTGAGTTCGAACAATCGCTTGGCAGCTATTTCGCGGGAGTGCGATCCAGAGCTTTCAATGGAAACACGTCGGCAAAGATTGTCTTCATCTCGCCAATTGCGAATGAAAACGTCAAAGGCGTCGCCGCGGCAGATCTGAACAACAAACGCATTCGTGCTTATTCAGAAGTCATCCAGAAAGTAGCAGCACAACAGAACATCAGTTTCGTCGACGTATTCTCCGCAACTGAAATAGCGATGCGAGACGAAGCTACCGATTTGACAATCAATGGATCGCACTTGAACGAAGCCGGATACCAAGTGTTTGCAAAGGCAGCGTTCGAAGGTTTATTCGCCAAGGAAACACCAACGATCGACGAGTCACTTCGCAAAACGGTGATCGACAAAAACCGTCAGTTCTTCCGTCGCTATCGACCAGCCAACACTTTTTATTACACGGGTGGACGAAACAAATCGTACGGTTACCTCGATTTCTTACCTGCGATGAAGAACTTCGACATCATGGTCGCGAATCGGGACGAGCGCATTTGGAAACTAGCCCGCGGCGAATCTGTGCCAGCGAAGATCGACGATTCGAATGTGCCGGAACTTCCGTTAGCAAAAGAAAGTCGAGGGGCTAACGAATACTTGTCGGCCGCGGACGAGCTAAAGGAATTCAAAATCGATCCACGTTTCGAAGTGAGCCTATTCGCCGGCGAAGAACAGTTTCCGGATATCGGTGCTCCGATCCAAATGCGATGGGATGGGCTGGGACGTCTTTGGGTGGCTTGTTCGACGACTTATCCGCACGTCTACCCAGGCAACGAACCGAACGACAAACTGGTGATCCTTGAAGACACCGACGGCGATGGCAAAGCTGACAAGTCCACAGTCTTCGCCGACGATTTGCATATCCCGCTGTCGTTTGAGTTTGGCGACGGTGGCGTCTATATCTCGGAGATGCCCGCCCTAACCTTCATCAAAGACACGGATGGCGACGGCAAAGCAGATTACCGGAAACGAATGCTGACCGGCTTTGGCACCGAGGATTCGCATCATTCGTTACACGACTTCACGTGGACGCCCGATGGAGACATCATATTCCGCGAGAGCATTTTCCATCACTCGCAAGTGGAAACCGCCTACGGACCCGTGCGTCAGGCGAACAGCGGATGGTTCCGTTTCCAGCCACGCGATCAGCGACTTACTAGTTTCGGCAGCTACCACAGTACAAATCCGTGGGGTGTCACATTCGACGACTGGGGCCAGCATGTAGCCAGTCATCCGATTTACGCTGCAGCATTCCATGCACTCGATCCGCCGTATCCATCCCAGCATCCTCGACCAACCGGACTTCAAGCTTACTCGGGGACATGCGGGCAAGAGTTCGTGGACTTTGCAAATTGGCCTAAGGAGATGCAAGGTGGCTTCATCAAAGTCCGCTACAAGCCTACGAATCGAGTCGAATTCCACAAATGGAACGAGGGTGAATTCGGCTACGAAGAAGAGTATGTCAGTGACATCATTTTCTCTTCGAACTTGAGCTTCATTCCAGTAGATCTGCAGTTTGGTCCCCGCGGCGCGATGTACGTTTGCGATTGGTACAACCCTGTAAAAGGCCATGCGCAGTATTCGTTGCGTGACAACCGTCGCGACCGTCACTCGGGCCGAATTTGGCGAATTGTCCCAAAGGGTAAGAAGCTAATCGAACCCCAAACACTTGCGGACAAATCGATTCCCGAGTTGCTCGATGTGATGAAACGACCCGAGTATCGATATCGCTATTGGGCAAAAAGGGAGCTTCGTGAGAAAGACGCGGCGGAAGTCAAAAAGGAGTTGGATCGATGGGTTGCAAAGTTGGACAACACTGATCCTCGCTTTCGACATCATCAGGTCGAAGCACTTTGGAACTATCGGAACGTTGGCGAAACGAATATCGCATTGCTTCGAGAGGTACTTGCTTGTGACGAACATCATGCCCGAGCCGCGGCAATGGAACAATTGCGGTATTGGCATCCCCAAGTTTCGGACACAACGGATTTATTGCGAGCCGGCGTGAATGACAAAAATGGCATCGTCCGCATGCAATCCGCAATAGCCTCGACATACATCGGTACGAAAGAGGCGTTGGACGTGGTACTCGAAATCTTCAATCATCCGCAAGGAGGTTCTTTATCCTACGCTGTGTCTTGTGCGTTAGGGTCTGCACCACTTCGCAAACATTGGGAAGGTGATTCCAACTATCACATTGCGAAACTACTCAACCAAGCAAAGCGATCCAATGAACTCAAAGAACCGACGCCCAGTGCTAGTGAAGCCGAGTTTGACACACAGAAAGATCTGCAAGTCGTGCGCATTTCGTGTCAGCCGGAACGCATGCTGTTCACAATAAAGCAGTTTACGGCAAAGCCAGGTCAGCCCATGAAAGTCGTTTTCACAAATCCCGATGCGACGGACCACAACTTACTGATCGTCAAAGACGGCGCGCTCGCAGAAGTCGGAATGGCTGCAAACGAGATGGCCAAAGATCCGAAGAACGCTAACTCGAATTTCATTCCAAAGTCGAAGAAACACCTCATCGTTGAGTCTTCGCCAATGATTGGTCCAACTCGAAAATCTCGAATTCACGTGATGCGTTTTCGAGCTCCGACCGAACCCGGAGTTTACCCCTACGTTTGCACTTTTCCTGGCCATTGGATTGTCATGCGAGGCGACATGGTCGTCGCTGACAACGATGATGAAGCGAAGAGAATCCTCGCGGCGCGTGCGCCAAGTGTTGTCAGTGAATGGAAGCTCGCAGACTTTCCGGAACTAAAAACGAACAACGACGAAGCGACGATGATGCGTGGACTCCAAGCTTGGGAAAAAGCAAATTGCAATCAGTGTCATGTTTTCGCGGGTCACGGCGTCAAGCTAGGCCCTGATCTTACGGACATTGGAAAACGCTTCAAAGGTCGCGATTTGCTGAAACAGATTCTAGAGCCGTCCACGGAAATCAACAAAGACTATCAAGCGGTAACGATACTCGATACATCCGGACAGCAGTTCTCTGGCGTGGTCGCGGAAGAGGACGAGGCATCGGTGCGGCTGATTCCAAATTTGCTTACGCCGAAGAAGACGATCGAAGTGAAGAAGGCAGATATTGAAGTACGTCAGAAATCGAAGGTGTCTTCAATGCCTATCGGGCTGATCAACGTTTTAACCAAACAGGAAATCGCGGATCTGATTTCGGTATTGGAAAACGGCGGCTACAAATTGCCGGCCCATTTGCAGAAACACCACAAGCACTAGGGTGGAGCTGGCTGGCTTCCAACCGTCGTCTGCTCACGCGAGAAGCAAACCACACACACCACCAAAAGCCACGACTGCTCCGGCGATAGCCAGCGGCGTAATTTTCTCACCGTATACAAAGTAAACCACTGGAATCACGAACAGTGGCGTCGTGGAAGTCAATGTTGCCGCAATTCCAGTTTGGCAATACTTGTACGCCATCAACATCAAACAGACACCGAATACGGTGCCCAGCAACGTAGCGGATAAGAGTGGTTTCAAACCGACTTTGTTCTTTAGCAGATCGGCAATCTCGCGGAACTGACCGAGCACCGCGCTCAAACATACTCCAAACACGCTGGCGACCAGCAAGCGAATGAACGTACCTTCGATCGGATCTACTTCCGAAAGACCACGTTTCATCACGACTGCTCCAACGGCCATCGTCCCAATTCCAAGTAACGCGCAACTCACACCCCACTCCGTTGACCCCGGCCGATGTTCTTGGTCTGCGTTTCGTTCCGCTCGCTGTCGCATAACGATACCAACTCCTGCCAATGTCACGAAGATGGACATCCAAGTGACAGGGGTTAGTTGATCGCCCAACCAAAACTGCCCGAGCAACGCAGTTAGCGGCGGCGTAAGCAACGTCAACGTGAGACCGTGCCGCGCGCCGAGAATCTGGATGCTGCGGAAGTAAGCAATGTCTGCCAGGCATAGGCCAATCACTCCGCTAAGCCCAATATCCCACCAAGCCGTTGCGGACGCTTGAAACATGGGTTCACCAGTCACCAGCGCGCTGCAACACAGAATGACAAACAGGCACACAGTGGCGAGGCTGTTTTTGAACGTCGTCATGGCTCCAGCACCGATGGGAACTCGGGCGTACCATACGCTGGCTGTCGCCCAACATGCCGCTGCTGCGAGTCCCGCAACGGGACCTAGCTGTTCCATGTTCATTGGGAGTGCTGTTCAGAGTGAGTTACTCAGTTTGTGAAATGCAAAGTCGCCTTTCCACCGGCGCGGACCGATTGAATCGAGCCGCAACTTTACCCGTTTCACGTGAGAGTGCATATGACACTCAGTGACGCTTCTGGTTCGCGAGATTTCTAGCGAACAACTTTTTCTATGGTCATGCAAGTTAGCGACCTATTCGTCATCAAGCTTCTATCGTAGCCTGGGCGGCATGAATACTGAGACACATCTTTTTCTCGTTCGCCACGGCGAAACCGATTTCAATCGACAGGGTATCGTTCAGGGCCGCGGCGTTAATTCTCCGCTGAACGAAACAGGCTTGGCTCAAGCCGCTATGCTTGCCAAACGTTTTGCAGCGGATCCCGTAGACGTGATTTACAGCAGTCCGCTGCGGCGCGCTTTACAAACGGCACAGTGTGTCGCACAAGCAATTGGTTTTGATGAGATTCCCACAGACCCGGATCTCGAAGAGATGTCGTGGGGTGTCTTCGAGGGCCAGTCCCAGTCGGAAGAACTCTCGTCCGCTTTTGAGGAAATGAAGCAGCGTTGGCACGATGGTGAACATGACTACGCCGTGGAAAACGGTGAAACGCTTCGCCAAGTACAAAGTCGCGGTGTCGCTGCAATCGATCGGATCGTTGAGAAGTCACCGGGCATGCGAGTGCTCGTAGTGGCTCATGGCCGGTTTTTGCGTATCTTGCTGGCGACGCTATTGAAAGAATACGGCATCCCGCGCATGGAAGAATTGGAACACTCGAATACGGGCGTGAACTATTTAGTGCACGACGGATCTGACTTCCGAGCCAAATCGTTGAACTGCACCAACCATCTAGATTAGGCGCGTCGCGTACGAAAGTCCCAAAGACTTTCAGCGTCCACTCAGCAAAACCAAAACTCTTGACGAGTTTCGCTACCGGTACTGAATTTTTGAGACGGCACTTAGACTGAACTTCTACGGGTCAAACACGATCTAACATCAGGTCTGCGACCGCGTGATCGTCGTTGTTGCTCTTTGAATCGGCGATCGCCAACACAGATCTACGCTCGTTGGATTCGAGCAGACGCGTACACTGTTCCGCTGTTATCGGCCTGCTGAATAGGTAGCCTTGGAACTCGTCACAATCATGCTGACGAAGAAAATCGAGTTGATAGTCGGTCTCGACACCTTCGCCAACAACCGCCATATCCAGGTGCTTCGCCAACGAGATAATGGTTTTCGCGATCCATCCATCTTCCGAATCGGGAATATCCTTTATGAAGGATCGGTCGATCTTAATGCGATCCATAGAGAGCTGCTTCAGATAGGCAAGAGATGAATAGCCTGTACCGAAATCGTCAATGCTGAAACAAACACCCTCACTCGCGAGCTTCTCAATGTTGCGGTTCGAGTGGTCTACATTTTCGAGCAGCAACGACTCGGTGATCTCGATGTCCAGAAGCTCGGCAGGGACGCCAAATTCATTTAATATCCCAACAACAGCGTCAGCAAATCCATCTTCCTGTATCTGGATCGAGCTCACATTCACAGAGACTCGAACGTGAAAGCCAATTTCGTGCCACTGACGAATTTGCTGGCATACTTCTTTAATTACCCACAAACCTACATCAATGATTCTTCCGGTCTCCTCAAGACACGGAATGAATTCGGCTGGGCTGATCGTCTCACCGTCTTTCTCCCAGCGAATCAGGGCCTCAACGCCAACGATTTTGTTGGTCGCGATTTCCACTTGAGGTTGATATCGAAGTGAAAACTCGTCATTTGCGATAGCCTCAGCAAGGTTTTCACGAAGCTGCCGTTTCGATTCAATCTCATCACGCATTTCGGTTTCGAAAACCACGACAGATTGGCAAGCCTTTGCTTTGTACATCGCTCGGTCGGCGCAGGACATTAGCTCATCCACGCTTCTGGCGTGCTTGGGGAAAAACGAGATCCCTATGCTAAGACCTAACTTCCTTATTTCCCCGGACGCAATGAATTGAGAATCCATGACCTTTAGTAGTTTCTCAGCATTGCGAAATACAGCTTCTTCGAAATCTGAATTCGAATCCAACACCTCGGGAAGGATTACAACGAATTCATCTCCTCCCAATCGATAGACCAGGTCACTTTCATCCACGGCATTTCGCAGGCAATCACCCACGTTGCAAAGCACCTCGTCTCCAGTGGCATGTCCAAATCGATCGTTGATCAACTTAAACTCGTCAACGTCGATAAGTAGAAGCCCGAATCGCCGATGCTTCCGCAGATATTCATCGCAAACTTCACGAAATCGTCGGCGGTTTCCTAGCAACGTAAGTGAATCAAGTCCGACAATGGTGTCTAGTTCCCTGGATCGTTCTCGAAGCTGGTCCGTTGTCTCCTGAAGTTGCTCAGCGAACACCTCGGTTTTCGATTCAGCGTAGTAAGTACACGAAGCAATGACGCCCAGTAGCGTTAGTAAGGCAAGTACTCGATCGAGCTGGGGTGGTGGAGCCTGCGGCGGTAGCAGGACTGGAAGGACGTAATGAATTGCCAGAACGCTAACGACTACTGCGCCCAGAATTTTCCAGGCGTGCCTTTTTCCAAAGGTCAACGACGCAACAAGGACGGCGCAAGGAAAGAAGATCGGCGCCAGAGAGTATTGCAATCCGTTGACGCACGAGTCGAGTACCAGTCCCGCGAGGACGAGTCCAACATAAACTCGTGCGATCAACAACCGTCGGCCAACGTGCTTCGTCGCTTGTCGCGCAAGCAATACTCCAATAGCACCTTGGAGCAAACATTGGCCACCCGCGAGGAATCTCTCGTTGAACAGATAGTACAGTCCAAAACCTGTCCAGGCTACTACGCAAAACAGGATGATTTGCGGCACCCTGGCTTCGCGAAAGCGCGCAAACTCCGAATTGTGGTTTTCAACTGTTTGCATTCCGCTACATCAGATCGCCAGGGTAAACCGTCTCGACTGCCTGAAAAACTACGTCGCGGGCAAGATGTTGATGTTCTCTTAGATGAGAGATGCGGAAACTCGAAAATGCGATGAAATGGGAAGTGTCGATTTTACCGGCCGCTCATAGCGATTTTGACATTCAGTGCGGCTCCATGCAGCTTCTTGCGGATGTCATGGCGCGCACCCGCGTCTTACGGTGGGAAGTGACCGAATTGTTGCTACTTAGCAAACACCTTCTGAACTTTCGCCGTTCAAAATGTCAATCTTCGCTCGCAAGATTTCGACGCAAGTTGCAACGACAGCGAAGACAGAATAGCGGCTGCGGAAAACACTTTCAGATATCGATTGTCTCCTAATTGGGATGAGCTTTTTGAATGATCACTACGGGTCCAGCACTTTCTAACTCGGATTCTAGTTTTGCTCTTTCTTCGGCGATGCTCGCTAGATCGTTTGCCAAGGTGCTCAGCCTCTTGCCATGCGTCTCAATCTCTCTCCAAGAACTCTCGAAATCCTCAATTTTCGATGTCTTTTCCGCGATTGATTTGTTGACCAATTCGATCGCTTCAGCCGTTTGTTTTGGTCATCTTGCTTCAATTCAATGAGTTGATTTTTCAGATCCTGCAGCTCCTTTTGGTGGAGTTTCAGGCGTTCTTCGCCGCCCTCGACGCCAACTTCTGCGATGCTCCTCCATGCGTACTTGGACTTAACGGCCTCATTCTCTTCCACCATTTCATTGTATTTCTCCTCGTATAGCGTGCGTATCTTGACGAGGAGATTCATCTTTTCTAGGCGATCTTTGTCTAAGACTTCGCTTTTGTAAGCGTCCAAAACTGCATTGAGGAGCGCTACCGTTTCTTCATTGTTTCGTCCTCGAAGTTTCAAACAAAGCAACTCGTCCTCGCTGGATTGGACATGAAGACTCGCGGACAATTCGTGCCATGTAATATCCGTCCGCGACAGGCTGTCAGAGGTAAGTGCAGTTTTGAGGACATACTCACTTTTTAGCAACGCACCCTGTGTCTCCTTGAAGATCATGTAGTCGACCGCAGTCCCTCCCACTGCGTTTCGATCAACGCGCAGGTACGCCGTCGCTTGACTACTCAGGCTCATTGATCGCCAAGCCATCAAGCAACAACCGATCAAAATGGCAGCGAAAACGAGAAAAATGGGCGTACCCAGATCTCGACGAGGGTTGTGCGACATCAGCTCGCTCCGATTGATTACGGGCACTGAAAGAACGTAACCGTTTCGTTTGGCTGAATAGGATCTTGGCAATAATCTCGGTACGAGACTAACTAAGTTGCACTTGGCAACCGAGTTCTTTTCCTGAGGCGCCGAACAAGAATCGTCGGAGAATATCGAAGTGGTCCAACAGATACTGGCAACCGTCGAATTCCTCTCGTTTCCAAAGCTCTTTCGGATAAACTGCCGCACTGGTCATCTTGTCGGCGTCGTAGTGCCGCCCAAGATCCCCATGGTTTAACTTGCATAGCATTTCCGATACTTTGCTCACCTCTTCGGATTGCAATACTCGCACCGTGTGCCCGTCATCTTCCGAACTGACGAGCGTTCCGCCATCTAGCAAAAAGTGAGCCGGCCACACGTTGCCACGAGCTTTCGTCAACAGGTAGTTCAATCCAGCCCAAGACATACCCAACGACATGTGCACGCCTTCAGCGTTCGCACGAACTCCAGGCTTGAAGAATCTCAGCGTTCCACGAGCCGGTTTCTGCTTCGACTTACCAGCTAGGAGACCGGACATCCAGCCTTCGGCCAAGTCTGGCGCAGCAAAACGGTTGGCCAAGAATTCAACAGACGACGGGCTACCGAGCGCTTCCGCGATCGTTTCGTTGGAGAGTGTGGTGAAGGAAATCCGTAAGCCCATGACGCGACCCCGAATTTTCTATCGTCGGGTCTAACCCGAGATCTTGCCGATCTTGACTTCGAGATGCATTTGACGATGGCCCGTCTTGCGTCGCGAGTTCTTACGTCGTCGAATCTTCTGTACGACGAGTTTCTTGCCAAGCTTCGGACCGATGACTTCCGCAGAAACCTTCGCACCGGAAACATGAGGTGCACCGACTGTCAAACCAGCGTCACCTGAGACCGCCAAAACCTTGTCGAAGTCTATGGTCGAACCTTTTTCTGCCTCGCGATAATCGACGGTTAGAACGTCGCCTTCTTTGACCGTGTATTGACGACCGCTATCGGAGATGATGGCATACATAGGATTAACGCCTCAGCAAACGCTTGTTCGACTTGTTCAAGGAAATGACTCGATTCGAGTCCCGTAAAGTAGCAGATTCCCGAACGGATGAGTAGAGGGTTAACGCTACAGCTCGTGGGACGGTGAGAACCCGCAAAAAGCAGCTTCCTGAGATCCTACGAAGGCCTTCGAAACCAGGAAACCCTCAAAGTCGGTGGCGGCTCTCCGTGACTGTTCGCTACTTTGCTCGAAGCTGATACCCTTTTGCCGATGGAATAAACCCGGCGTCGACGAGGGCCTCGTTGATCGTTGAATCGCGCGGTGCAACACCGTCAACTTTAACGAAGTATATAACTTCGCCGTCTTTCGAAAGCTTCAATAATCCGGCCATCAGATTTGTAATCGAATTCGAACGCTCTGGTTCATCCGGTGGCAAAAACGTAAGTAACGACTGCCCAGTTCGACCAAGGTAACCTAACAACTCACCGCCATATTGAATGACTCGCGCTCCAGCGATTCGTTGCGGCCGCGTACCGCAAGCAGATTCCGGCCAACGCAATGCCGAGCCATACGGGTTCGCCGGATCAGTTGCCGCGAGAATCAATATGTCTTCGTCATTTTCGTCTGGATCCGATTCTGCAATTCGGTCACTGTCGCGCAAGCGATCTTCGGCTCCGGCAGCCGCGAACTGCGCCGCACCAAGGCCGGCGACGAAGTAACCACGACGAATGCGACCAGCTTCTTCCATCGCTTTCAAAATGGGATAAATACCAGAGAAACCGCCCACTACGCCTTCACTAGCAACCATCTCGCGAGTCAGCACACCGTATCGCTCAATGAGTTGCGTCGCCAATGCCATTTGACGCTCTGTCGTCGTGGGCAATTCCGTGCCGGGCGCAACCAACAAGGACCAGCGACCATCGGAACCCGGTGTCTTTGCGGCGCGCCGAGATCGAAACACTCGACCGCGCTGACTTGTGCGTCGACCTGTACGACTCTTTTGTTTTCCTGTCGCGCGACGCAAAGAACGCAATGGAGCCAGCGTGTCGTTGGTCACTTCGCCGGCCCATACCAAATCCCAAAGTGCATTGAACGCGTCGTTGCGAAAACCGCCAAGTGACTTAGCCACGTCATCGAAAAACAAAGCTCCTCGCTCCGCCAGTAGTTCGCGAATCTGGTCGTGCAATTCGCCTTCAACAGTTTCAATGTCGCGGCAAAGCGAAAGGTAGTTGTCGGCAAGATAAAGACCAATGCGACTATCACCCTTACCCGACGAGTCGAAGCCCCGCCAGACAACCTCGCCCGCCGAACACAATTCATCCAAGTCACTGACTTTGAAATCTCGTACTCGCATAGGCAAAATCTCTTGTTCAAGCGTCGAAGCCGGCAACGCAACGCCTTGCAGCTGTTCGATGACGTCTAGCAAGCCGTCCAAACCTCGCCGTGGATTTGCAATCGATTGCCACATCGGCAGAAATCTCGCCAATGCCCCGTGCGAAACAGGCTCGATTTGCTTGCGGAGTCGAGCCAGAGATTTTCGTTTGAGTGTGCGAAGTACTTCTGGATCACACCATTCACGCCCTCGTCCACCCGGCAAAAACTCGCCTTCAAGCACACGATCTTTGGCGGCTAGTTCCTGAAGAGCATCCCGAACGATCGCTTTGCCAAGACTAAACCGCGCGGCAACATCTTCCAACTGAAACGGAACGTGCGTTCGCGCATAGCGAGAAACCAAATCGCCCAGCGGATTACTCACCGTTTCCATGAATGCATCGGGCAATCCAGGCGGCGGCATCACGCCCAGGGCGTCACGGAATCGCGCCGCATCTTCTGATGCGGCGAATCGCATTTCACCACCGACGCGAATCTGAATGATGCGGCGATCGGATTCTAGCTGTTCGAGCGTCGTATCCAACTTCGCAACAAATTCGTTGTCACAACGCGCTGTCAATTCGTCGCCACTCAGGTCGCCCAACTTGAGCAATAGCTCATGCACAGCATCTGCGTTCTTGGCTGGATACTTCGAGTTCAGTCGCTGAAGTTGCAATGCCACTTCATCAACCACGTCAGCTTCTAGCAACTCGCGTAGCCCAGCGTCACCCAATAGTTCTTTCAACTGGCTATAGTCAAGAGCCAACGATCTTGCGCGACGTTCGGCTAGAGGGGCGTCACTGTCGTATAGAAAATTTGC
This sequence comes from uncultured Pirellulaceae bacterium, assembly GCA_964397295.1. Taxonomy (GTDB): domain Bacteria; phylum Planctomycetota; class Planctomycetia; order Pirellulales; family Pirellulaceae; genus CAYNJG01. Next base: position 7,956 of record CAYNJG010000008.1, on the reverse strand, counting down.
GGTGTACGTGAAGAGCAATGTCGATGCGAAAGGAGAAGGCGTACGAGTCTCGACGCAGCGGACACTCACAACTCGTCGTTCGATGTCTTGCAGAATCGTGCTGAGCCCGCGAATATCGAATACGTCGCGAAGGCATTCGCGATACGTTTCCAGCAGAATTGGAAAATTTCGGAACTGCGATGCTACCTTCAACAAGTCCGCTGATTTGCGACGCTGGACCCAAAGTGGCGTTCGTCGCCCGGGATTCTGTCTCGGCAGTAACAATGCACGTGCTGCATTCTCCCGAAAACGGGCCGCGAAAAGTGCAGTTCCGCCCAACTGATTAGTAACCGTTTCCTCAATGTTCTCGGACCTGGGAAGCAACACATCCAGCGACGGCGGATTATCACTGCTAACCATGCGAAACATGATTCCATCATCCGTCCAGACCATGTCCACTTCGTCGTCATAGTCTTCTTGGATCTTGCTCATTACCGCCATTGCCCAGGGAGCGTGAATTCGCGCACCGAACGGCGTTAGGATGGCAACTCGCCAATCACCCACCTCATCCAGAAACGATTCAATGACGATAGTCTTGTCGCTCGGCACGTCACCAGTGGCTTCGACTTGATCTTTCAAATAGTCCATCAAGTTCTTCGCCGCTCGCGGTTCCAGCGCGTGGGCATCGACAAGCTTTTCTTCTGCCTTCTTTCTACCCGTGCTCAAGAGGCGTCGCGTGAGTGCACCGATCGCTTTGCCGAAATCGAGTGGACGACCTGGACCATCGCCGCGCCAAAACGGCATGCGCCCCGGCTCGCCTGGCGCTGGAGTCACAAGGACTCGATCGTGAGTGATCTCCAGTACTCGCCAACTGGAAGCACCCAGCAAGAACACATCGCCGGGACGCGTTTCAAAAACCATCTCTTCATCGAGTTCGCCAACTCGACTGCTCGCCGATCCGTCCCCCACAAGGAACACGCCGTACAGCCCGCGATCGGGAATCGTTCCCGCGTTCAGAATCGCAAGTCGCTGCGTACCTTTTCGTGGTGCAAGCTCGCCTTTGATGCGATCCCAATTGATCCGAGGACGAAGTTCCGAAAATTCGTCTGATGGATAGCGACCGGACAAAAGGTCGAGGACGTTTTCGAATGCCGTACGAGGCAACTCGTTGAACGGAGCCGCCTGCTTGATCGTCGCATAGACCTCGTCAACCGACTTGGATTCTAACGCAACCATCGCGACGATTTGCTGAGCCATCACGTCCAGCGGATTTCGCGGATAGAAAGTCTCTTCGACTTCGCCAACGTACATCTTTTCTGTGGCCGCACTGCACGAAAGCAAATCTCCGCGAAATTTCGGAAAGATCACACCCTCTGAAACGGCGCCGACTTGGTGTCCCGCGCGGCCAATACGTTGGATTCCGGATGCAATTGTTGGTGGAGCTTCAATTTGAATCACAAGGTCCACCGCACCCATATCGATGCCGAGCTCCAACGATGACGTCGCAATGATCGCGGGCAGTTGACCTCGCTTCAAACGGTCTTCGATCATCAATCGCATATCTTTCGCGATCGAACCATGGTGAGCCATCGCCAGTTCTTCTTCGGACAACTCGTTGATTGCCGCTGAAAGTCGCTCGGCAAGACGACGACTGTTGACGAAGATCATCGTGGACTTGTGTGATTTAATCAGCTCGACCAATCGCGGATGAATCGCTGGCCAAATGGACGGAACCGACGGGCCGCTCGAAGCCGCTCCCGATGGAGGCGATTCTGCTGCAAGCGCCGCCATATCTTCGACGGGAACTTCGATCGTCAGATCAAGCGAGCGTTTGCGACCGGCTTCGATAATTTCGACGTGGCGCGGTCGGGGCGTTGCATTGGCGTCGTCCAGTTCCGCCCCGCCTAGCAACCTGGCTACTTCGTCGAGCGGACGTTGCGTCGCAGATAGTCCGATACGCTGGATGGGTTTCGCATTCGGATTGCACCCCGCACGCAATCGTTCCAGCCTTTCCAATGAGAGAAAAAGATGCGTCCCCCGTTTTGTAGCAACCATCGAGTGGATTTCATCGATGATGATTGTGTCGACGGTGGTGAGTATCTCTCGCGCCTGCGAAGTCAGCATCAAATACAGCGACTCGGGTGTCGTGATCAGTATGTCCGGGGGATCGCGACGTAGCCGAGTTCGTTCAGCAGTGGGCGTGTCGCCAGATCTGACTCCGACTGCTGGAATATGATGTTCGATTTCGTCGCGAAGTGCGGCAACGCGAACTCCTGCAAGCGGTGAACGCAAGTTGCGTTCGACGTCGACGCCCAACGCTTTAAGTGGCGAAATGTAGAGAGTACGAATCCCGCGAGGTGAGTCTTCTGCACGAGGTTTCTCGAACATGATCCGATTGATCGCAACCAGGAACGCGGCCAGAGTTTTGCCCGAGCCCGTCGGAGCGAGCAGTAAAGTGTTCTTGCCATCGGCGATGACAGGCCAGGCTTTTTCCTGCGCGGCAGTTGGCTTTTCGAACGTGTCAAGAAACCAACGCGTGAGCGTAGGGTGGAAAAAAGAGAGGTCCATATTGGAAGGCGGCGCAGTACTCACGTCCTCATTGTAGCAGTCGATCTCGAAGCGTCAGGGCTCGCGCACTTCGCTTCAATCGCGGCTACTCTGTTTTCGTTTCTACGCTTTCGACAAGCTTCAAGATGCCCGGCAAATCACCGTACTTCACCGCACCAGGTAAGAAGTTCGGATCACGCCACGACCTGATTTTCGCAAATCGGAAATCGGCGTCTTCGATCAATACTTTATCCACGTGATTTCCAGCCAAAGCACCTGCAACAGCAACATAGGGCGTTGCACCATCGCGACTAACAAGATGAACTTGTTTCGGACGTCGATCACTATCACGAATGAACCTTAGAAGCGTTAGCAAATCGTGGACTCGGTGCCCGAGCAGTGTGCGGTTGTACCCAAAGGTATATCCAGCGAAATCACGATCGTTACCAACCTTGCGTGTCTGTTTGAGTGCCCCCGTATCGTTTAGAAATTCTCCTTGTTGAAAAAGATCAGCGGCGGCTACAACGTGGCCTCGGTCTAGCAAGCCAGCAACTTCGTCGGTTAAGTCACCGCTCTCTTTTTTCAGGACGTCTTTCCCAGAATCGGAAGCCAGAACAACGACTTTTTGGTTCCAGTTCTTGGGGTAGATGAAAATTACCGGCAGCTCGCTGGAACTCGTACGCAAAATATCTTTGAACAGCCAATAGTTCCCGACATCGGTTTTATCGACTTCTTCTCGCTCGACAGACCCAATACCATCCCAACTGGTGTCTGCGAGCGTTTCCAACGCAGATCGCAACATCGTACTGTCTGCATTCTTCAATTGTTCTTCGGACGTCTTCGCCATCTCGCGCAGCAATTCAATCTCTGCTTCGACGGATACCTCGGGCGACGGATGCTGGTCATTCCAAACCGTCATCTCTTCCTCGGTGAGCGGTTCGTACTTCTTCTCGATGATTGGATCTTCGATTTTCAGCTTCAAATGTCGATTCATCCAGTCGTACATTTTCTGGCGGCTTGGATGATTAAAGTTGTGCGGGAAGTAGACCAAGTCCGTATAGGCTTCGATGTTTTGTTCGGCACCGAGTAGCTTGTAAAGCTGTTTGAGTTCGGGCAGTCCTTTCGTGGCTAGTTCTTTCGTCCAATCGTTTGCCGGATTGATGCCCTGCGGCTTCGGCGCGAAGAGTGCCGCGAACTCAACATTGCCAGTACCAACACGAAGGCAGGTCGCATTTTCGCAAGTGCAACCACCTTGCATGGCTGTTGATACCATCACGGCAGGAAACGAAACGGTGATGCGCGGATCGATTGCTGCCAAGATCATGGTTTGCGTGCCGCCACCGCTGGCTCCCGTAACGCCGATTCGATCTGGATCGACATCGGGCAAGCTTGTCACGAAATCAACAGCGCGAAGTGAATTCAGCGTTTGCATACCGAATACGTTTTGCAATCGCATTTCTGCTTGAGCTGTAAAAAGTCCCCAAGCGTTTTCGCTTTCGAGTTCTGGACGTGGCTCGCGATGGCGATGTGCTAACTCGTACGAGATCGGTCGGCTATCGGCGTAGCCCAACATGTCGTAGTGAAACACTACGCAACCCATTCTCGCGAGCTGCACGCAGCGTGCTTGCAATGGATACCGCCCGCCCACCAAGTCCCACTCAGCACCGCGGCGGAACTGTTTCTGCACTTCGTCGAGTCCGCCATCGTAGAACCTTCCGTTCTTCCAATGACCGTGCGGCGAAAGCGCAACTGGACAGCGCTCGGTTTTACCCTTGGGGCGATAGAGATTTCCGGTGACATAGAGCCCCGGAAAACTCTCGAAGTAGACTTTCTCGACCGTGTAGTCTTCGCGATCAACTTTGCCGTGGATCGTCGCGTTAACAGCAGGCAATTCCGGCATCGGCCAAAGTCCGCAGGAGACAAGGATTCGGCGTCGAATTTTCTCGGCACGAGATTCCCATTCTTCTTTCGAATCCGGGACCGCAAACGGAAAGTAGCCGTTGAGATCTTTGAGTTCCCCGAGTCGAATGTCATTTGGCTTTTCACCGGCATAGACATCAAGGTTAAGCTCTTGAGCATGTGCTGCAAGCGAGACGCCAAGAACGGCTGCAAAAACGCGTGTTTTAAAATTCATTAATTTGTCTGATATGTAGAATATGGCTGGCATCCGATGCATCTAGCAGACGGGACCCGCATATGCGCGAGAGCAACCTGTAGCAGTTAGGAGAATTAAATTAATTGACTCACATTGATACGGTAAGCGACGCAGAATTTCAACAAAATCTGATCATAGAGTTCTTCGATGCAAACGGCGTCATGAACACTGATGAGGATTCGCATCCGATGATCGATGTCGTTTCCGCGCCGTGGGAGCATGTGATTGGCTCAAGTCAGCCTGAATTCACATTTACGCCCCGTAAGCCAACTCTGACGCTGAACGATTGTCGCTTTAATATGGAAACGGGTCGACCACTCGTCACGGGAACTGCAAACGCAACCGTGGAATTCGACGATCCGACAGATAGCAACGGAGATGGTGACTTTGAACCGGACATCAACTTTCACGCAGATGCACCCGCTGAAGTTACGATTAACAACCCAAAAATCATGTACCGAACATTGCCGCAAAACGGCAGCTACGGTCTTCTGGGCTATGCATTTTCGTGGAACAGTGTGAACTTAGAAGTCAACAACGGCACTGTTCATGTCGGTGGTGAACGAAGTTTCGAGAATGGCCAATTTCAGGACATTTCGAGTGTTGCGGTGCCGTTTATCACCACCACCCCGCTGGGTTTGCCAATAAACCAAGGACTTGGCTTTTTCGTTCACTATCAGGCCCTCTCGACTGCAGGTCTGATTCGAAAACCCCGTATCGGTTTTGATCCAGCAGGTGTCAACCCAAACATAGTGCCAACGGGCAACCTTACTTCGGCGGTCGACGGTATGACGATCGACGCTCTGGACGTAAATTAAAGGAGTAGCAAATGGAATCTAAAACAATAAGACTCGTTCCTATGGTGCTGTTGATGGCATCGCTAGGCATGAACAACGCTGCTGCAGAAAACGTATTCTTCGATCTGATCACACTTGAAGGTGTTAATATGGCACGTCTCGAGTTGAGAAACGGTTCTGGAAACCACAACGAATTTGTCGGACTTACTTTTACTGAGGCAGGGCAAAACGCTTTGGGTTATCCAGAAGTCTACACCGGCACCATGGATCGCATGGGAAGTATCGACATGTCAGAAGGGTTCTTTCAACAAGGATCCGACGGGTTGACCGGTGATGGCCTGAATTTCATTACAACGGCCGTGATGATTGATGATGACCCGCCACGCAGTTCACTAGTACCTGCTGATCGAAGGCAGTTAGGTTTGGGATTGGTCTTTCAAGATGTTGGCGACGCCATAAGGTTCAGTCACCACGATGCCAGCACGCCTGTCGATCCTTTTGGAGGCAGTGACGTGCAAACGGTTGCCATTTCTGGAAACTGGACCCGCGCGGTACCCGAACCGAATGCAGGTTTCTTGTGTTGTGCAGGATTGGTTTTGGGTTTACTCTTCCGTCGTCATAGGCAGTGACCGTTTCACTAAGCGAGTTGCAAATGGATTTGAAATTCTGGCTTTGCGTCGCAGTTCTTATCGCGATGGCAGTCTTTGGTGAACGCAGTGCAAAAGCAAGCAATGTGTTCTTCGACCTGATCACGCCTGATGGTGTGAATATGGCACGTCTCGAGTTGAGAAACGGATCTGGAAACCACAACGAATTTGTCGGGCTTACTTTTACCGAGGCGGGACAAACGGCGTTGGGTTATCCAGAAATCTACACTGGGACCATGGATCGCATGGGAAGTATCGACATGTCAGAAGGGTTCTTTCAACAAGGATCCGACGGGCTGACCGGTCGTGGTCTGAATTTCATTTCATCTGCCCTGATGATTGACCTGGACCCACCACGTAGTTCGATTCTTTCGTCCGATCGAACACAGTTTTCCTTTGCTCTGCTTTTTCAGGATTTTATGGACGCAGTGATAATCTCTCATCATCCTTCTGATGAACCCCTAGATCAATTTGGAGCGAACGAGGAGAGCTTTGCCGTTTCCGGCCACTGGACCCGTGCTGTCCCCGAACCGAATGCAGGTTTCTTGTGTGGCGCAGGATTGGTTTTGGTGTCGCTTTCACGTCGTCGAAGACAACAACACAGATAGGTAGGCTGGCAACCGGTGAAGCTAATGTGTTTTCGCCAGGACAAGTAGGCTACGTGTATGGAAGCTGACCTTTTTTGGCTGCCGACAACTCGACCAGCATCTTTGAGATTTCATTCGTGATGGCTTCGAAATACGTTTTTCCCTTTTCCGCCGTGGCCGCCGAGGGATTGCCGCTACCCGTATCCGGGTGAACTTTGGACCATGGCCTGGGTGTCCAACCTCCAGCTTCTTTGATCGTCTTCAATGCGAATGGAATGCGCTCTCCGGGACCCGCTTGGTCCATCACCACCCACTCGGGCGTTAGATGCAGCATCAAACTTGTTTCCATCTCGTTCGCGTGGTCACCCGTTTTGTCTTCGAACAGTTCGTCGTGCACATCGGTAGCGGCGCCCCAAAAGTTGATCACGACGACCAAGATATCGAACTCGAATTGCAAATCGCGGACGAGCGGTTTGAATTCGTTGCCTCCGTGTCCGTTAAGGATCACTAGACGATCGATGTTCTGCGAAGTCAAACTCGTAGCGACGTCACGGAGGATCGCCTGTGCGGTAGATGTCGAGCAGTGAATCGTGGCGACTTGGTCGAGTTGCTGGCCATTGTTTCCAAATGGAATCGTCGGCAATACGATCGGCTTTGCGCCTTTATCGTGAGCGATTCCGGCTGCTGCGGCGGCTACTTCACCGGCTTCGACCACGTCTGTTCCATGAGGCAGGTGGTAATTGTGAGCTTCAGTTGCACCCCAAGGCAAGACAGCAACGTTGGGCTGATAGTCGAGCAATTGACGATAGTTGGATTCGTGCAAAATATAGGGTCGAGGTGACGCGCTCAATTTCTTACCACCGAAAAAACAATTGGAAAAAGTGAAACGCCGCCGAAAAGACGACGAGAGAAAAGATCAGAACAGCACACGCAATTCCCAGCCAGCATATCAGGTGGCCCATGAACGTGTGACCATCTTTTCGCATTTGTGTTACGTAACCACGATAGGCACAGACTAATCCGTGCGGTACACGACTCCAACGAAACCACGATGGAACGTCTGACTGAGGAGACCGATACGGATTTGATTCTGGCGTTTCGTCCAGATTACGATCTGATGACATGAGCTTGCCGGGAGCAGCTGAACCATAAAAACTCAACACCGAGTTGCGTTCAAACCTGATTGTCGGTTGCGTTTCGTACAGTCGCAAGCCATCGTTTAGTCAGCCATCAAATTATTGTTT